>JAYTTC010000332.1:0-6283 GCA_043745255.1 Verrucomicrobiales bacterium | reverse complement strand
GCCCGCCGAGTGGGTGGTGCCACTTATCAAGTGCCCCTCGAAGTGCCCAACGATCGTCAGCTGTCTCTGGCCCTTCGTTGGCTGGTAGACTTCGCGGATGCTCGCAAGGGCACTCCAATGAAAGAAGCCCTTGCGGCTGAAATCATGGAAGCATTCCAAGGTCAGGGAAATGCGATTCGCAAGCGGGATGAAGTGCATAAGATGGCTCAGGCTAACAAGGCCTTTGCTCACTTCCGCTGGTAAACGTTAGTTCGGTTTTCGCCCCGAGGGCAGGTCCATTCGGGGCGTTTTTATTGTCTGAACCCTAGTCGATTAGTTGTGATGGAAAATAAAGCACTTAACTCGCCGAACCGCCAGTATACGCTGGAACGGACGCGCAATATTGGCATCGCCGCCCACATCGACGCGGGAAAGACCACGACCACCGAGCGAATTCTTTTCTACACCGGTCTGATTCATAAGATCGGAGATGTCGATGACGGAAATACCGTGACCGACTGGATGGAGCAGGAGCGCGAGCGGGGTATCACGATCACCTCTGCGGCTGTCACCTGCTTCTGGACCCAGAAGAAGGAAGAGGGTCTTTATAAGTCCTTCGAAGCATTGTCCAACCGGATCAACATCATCGACACTCCGGGCCATGTGGACTTTACCGCAGAGGTGGAACGTTCCATGCGTGTTTTGGACGGTGCTGTGGCCGTGTTCTGTGGTGTTGCCGGGGTGCAGCCGCAGTCCGAAACGGTTTGGCGTCAGGCGACCAAATACAAAGTCCCCCGTATCGCATTCGTCAACAAGATGGATCGGACCGGAGCTAACTTCGAAAATGCGCTGAACGACATGCGCAAGAAGCTCGGGGCCTATGCATTCCCGATCTTTCTGCCCATCGGCGCTGAAGAAGCGTTTGAAGGTGTCGTGGACGTCGTGAATCAAAAGGCCATCGTATGGGGCGCTGGCGATCTTTCGACGGAAGGTCTCAAATACGAGATCAGGGACATCCCTGCCGCCTTGCAGGACAAAGCCAAGGACGCGCTTCAAGAGTTGATCGAGGCGGTCTCCAACAAGGATGATGTCATTGCTGAGATGGTGCTGGAAGAGAAGCCCATCTCTGCGCAGCAGCTCAAGGCGGCCATCCGCCGACTGACTTGTCTGATTGAGCTGGTGCCTGTGCTCTGCGGTTCCGCTTTCAAGAAAAAGGGAGTTCAAGTCCTTATCGACGCGGTCGTCGATTACCTCCCTTCGCCGGTTGATATTCCCTGTGCCGTCGGACTGGTTCCCGGCACCACCGATACGGTTCAGGTGGAACCGGATGATCGCGCTAAATTCTGCTCCCTTGCGTTCAAGCTCTGGAGAGACGCCTACGCTGGGAAACTGGTCTTCTTCCGCGTCTACAGTGGCTCCCTCAAGAAGGGGGATACGATTTATAATCCCCGCACCCGCAGGCGCGAGCGCGTCAGCCGCCTGATGGTCATCCAAGGCAGCGAGCGGAAGGACGTGGACGCCGTCTACTCAGGCGATATTGCAGCGCTCGTCGGTCTCCGCAACATCACCACCGGTGACACGCTGTGCGATGAATCGTTCGATGTCACTCTTGAGCCCCCGACCTTCCCGGAGCCAGTGATCAGTATGGCGATCGAGCCGAAGACCAAGGGGGATCGGGACAAGATGTCGGAAGGACTGCAGGTCCTGGCCGAAGAAGACCCGACGTTCCGTTGCTTTACCAACGAAGAAACCAGCCAGCTGATCATTGCAGGCATGGGCGAGCTTCATCTGGAGATCATTCGCGATCGTCTCTTGCGCGAGTTCAAGGTGGAAGCCAGCGCCGGCGCGCCGCAGATCGCCTACCGCGAAACGATCCTCGGCTCAGCCGAGGGTGAAGGGAAATTTATTCGTCAGTCTGGCGGTCGGGGTCAGTATGGCCACGCATGTGTCCGCATCGAACCTAATGAGCGCGGTAAGGGTGTCGAGATCAAGAACGAGATTGTCGGTGGGTCGATTCCTCGCGAATACATCCCTGCGGTCATCCATGGTATCGAAGAAGCAATCCGTAGCGGTGTTTATGCGGGATTCCAGGTCATCGACGTGAAAGTGGCCGTCACGGACGGCAGCTTCCACGAAGTAGATTCGAATGAGCTCGCGTTTAAGATGGCGGGCATTTTTGCGTTGAAAGATGCCTTCAAGAAGGCCAATCCGATCCTCCTCGAACCGGTGATGAAGGTGGAAGTGAACACCCCCGATGAGTATCAAGGTGATCTCCTGGGAGACATCAATCGGCGCCGCGGAAAGATTTCCGGCATTGAGGCGAAAAGCGGGTCGACAAATCTCAACGCCGATGTTCCCCTTGCGGAGATGTTCGGGTATGCGACGGCGATCCGTTCCCTGTCCAAGGGGCGTGCCTCGTATAGCATGGAGCCGTTTTCGTTCGAGCAGGTGCCGAACAGCGTGCTGACCACCATTTTGGATGCGGCGAAGTCTCGTCCTGCCGCTCGATCCTAATAGCAAACCATAACTGATAGTTCTGTTCTTTGTATGCCTACGCAACGCATCCGGATTCGGCTGAAAGCGTATGACCATCGGGTCATCGACCAGTCCGCACACGATATCGTCGAAACAGTGAAGCGCACTGGAGCCCGTGTCTCGGGACCCATTCCGCTTCCGACTCGCATCGAGCGATACACCGTTCATCGGTCACCCCATGTCGACAAGAAGTCGATGGAGTCCTTCGAGCAGCGCACCCACAAGCGATTGATCGACATCATCGATCCCACTGCCAAAACCGTAGACGAGCTGAAGCAGCTCAATCTGCCGGCCGGTGTGGACATCACCATCAAGATTTAACTGAGCGAACGCCATGATCGGACTTATTGGAAAAAAACTAGGACACGCCCGGGTGTATGACTCAAAGGGCGTCGTGGTCCCCGTAACGGTCGTCCTCGCGGGCCCAAACCGCGTCGTTCAGACCAAGAGCAAAGATGGCAAGGATGGCTACTCAGCCGTCCAGCTCGGCTTCGATGATCAGAAGGAAAGCCGACTGGCCAAGCCGTTGCTCGGGCACTTCAAGAAGAACAAGGTCACGCCGACCAAGCAGCTTCACGAGTTTCGCGACTACGACAAGGACGTGAAACCGGGCGACGTGCTCGGGGTGGACGTCTTTCAAGTCGGCGATTTTGTGGACGCCATCGGCGTCACCAAGGGTCGAGGCTTCGAAGGTGTCATGAAACGCCACGGATTCGCCGGCGGCGATATGACTCACGGAGCCAAAGGCTGGCATCGACGGGCTGGCGCAATCGGCTGCCGCTTGTTCCCTGGAACGGTGAACCGTGGACAGCGTATGCCGGGTCACATGGGTCAGGAACAACGCACAACCCAGAACCTTGAAGTGATTCAGGTACGCACCGATGACAATCTGATTCTGATCAAGGGCTCGACTCCGGGCGCCGAGGGAGACTACATCATCATTCGTGGGGCCAAGAAGAGATCCCGCGCGTTCATGGCCGAGCGTACTAAGCGGCTGGCCGAGCGCTCCAAGGGTAAGGCCAAGACCACCAAAGACGCCAAACAAGCCAAGAAGTAAGCCATGAAACTCTCTGTTACAGATATTAAAGGGTCGCCCAAGGGCGAGCTCGAGGTCACTTTCCCGCTCATCGAGAACGGAAAAGGCACCCAGGCCGTGCACGACACCGTGGTGGCATTCATGGCCGCGCAACGTTCTGGCACTGCCTGCACCAAGACCATGGGCGAGGTCCATGGAACGGGCAAGAAGCCGTGGCGCCAGAAGGGCACCGGTATGGCTCGTGCAGGCTCCTTCGCCAGCCCCTTGTGGCGAGGCGGTGGCGTGACCTTCGGCCCGAAGCCGCGTGACTTCAGCAAGAAGGTCAACCAGAAGGTCAAACGTTTGGCCCTTCGCAAAGCCCTCAGCGAGCGTCTCAAGGCTGGCGATGTGCTGATTGTGGATGAGTTGAAGGTCGAGGGACCCAAGACCAAGACGGTGCTCAGCATCATGAAGGCACTCCAGATCGGGGGTCAGTCCACTCTGTTCGTGACGGCTGTCAACGACCAGAGCCTGTATTTATCCGCTCGCAATGTTCCGAAACTGGAAGTCACCACCAGCGATCTTCTGAACACCTACCAGGTGCTCCGCCCCAACAAACTGCTCTTCACCAAGAATGCATTTGTGCAGCTTGAGAGCCGACTCAAGTAAACTACCCACGAGCCATGAACTCTTTTGATGTCATCAAGACTGTCCGCGTCACCGAGAAGGGAACGCAGCAGGCGAGCAAGAATAACCAATACACGCTCGTTGCCGATCGACGCGCGAACAAGATCGAAATTCGCCAGGCGGTGGAAGATCTGTTCAAGGTCAAGGTGCTTCGCGTGAACACCCTGAATGTGCGCGGCAAACTTCGCCGTCAGCGTACCGCCTCCGAAGGTTGGACTCCGACCTGGAAGAAAGCCATCGTCACTCTAAAGGCTGGCGACAAGATCGAGCTAGCCTGATCAGGCTGACCTCTGAATTCCCACAACCCGCAGGTTAACCCCTGCGGGTTTTTTGTTTACTAGACAAGAGCTCCCGCCCCTTCGATCCCACTCCCACCTTCACCGCCCACCTTGCATCCTCCGGGGAAACATCGAAGTGCAGCGGAGAATCCGGCTGCTTTGGCGAGCGTTTCAGCGAATTCAGACTCTGGCTCCGAGTCGGCCACAATTCCCGCGCCGACATGGAAGTGCGTCCGCGCGGGCTGGCAAATCGCGGTTCGGATCAAAATGCTGATCTGACTCTCCCGATTGAACCCCAGGTATCCCAAAGCTCCGGTATAAGGACCGCGCGTGACCGGTTCCAGCTCCTCGATGATCTCCATTGCCCGGATCTTGGGAGCTCCAGTGATGCTCCCGCCAGGGAAGCAGCGCGCGAAGGCCTGCAGGTGAGTTGTGTCTGATCGCAGGTGCCCTTCAACCGTGGACACCAGATGCTGCACTTGCGCGTACCGCTCCAGCTGCATCAGCTCCGGAACCTGAACGCTTCCATACTCGCACACTCTCCCGAGATCGTTGCGTAGCAGATCGGTGATCATCACCAGTTCTGCTCGCTCCTTTGGACTGGTCTGCAGTTCGAAGCCGAGCTGCGCGTCCCGAAGGGGATCGGATGAGCGGGGCCGAGTCCCCTTGATCGGCCTTGTCACGATGTGCGCTCCGCTCATTCGTAGGAAAAGCTCGGGCGAGGAAGAAGCCAGCGCGAAGTCTCCGGCGTTGAAATACGCCGCGAATGGTGCGGGAGAGACTAAAGTGAGCTGCTGATAGAGCTGCCAGGGATCCAGGGGTTCCTCAACAGTGAGACGTTGCGCGAGGTTCACCTGATAGATATCTCCCGATCGGATGTAGCGCTGCGCCCGCGACACTGCACCGACGAACGCCTCTTGCGATAGCGTGGATCGCCAGAGCGGCGCGGTGGGAATCCCGGCCGTCCGGATGCTGCTGGCCTGCTGGGTAGAACTGCTGCGCCGCAAGGCATCCTGCCAGAACTCGCGCGAGGCCTGAGCTGCGCTTTCGTCTCGGGAGCCGTCGGCACGGAGTCCGGTGGTGATCAGCCAGGCTTGCTGAATGAGGTGGTCGAAGACCACCAGGCTGTCGTGAAAACCGACCGCGCAGTCGGGAAGTTCCAGATCGTTCACCGTGCTTCGGGAAAGCCGTGGTTCGACAAAATTCTTGAGGTCGTATCCCCAGTAACCGAAGCAGCCCCCAAGCGGGAAAGGAAAATCGACTTCATCGAGGAGCTCGCAGCGCGCGAGCAGGGGATCTAGCAGCTTCCACGGATCTCCGAACATCACGCTCGTTCCGGAAGCCTCGCCCACCTCGCAGCGCGCTCCGAAGGAGCGGAAGGTTAGGAAAGGTCGCGCCGTCACCAGAGAGTAACGGCCCCGTTGCGGCTGGAGCATCGCACTCTCCAGCAGCACCACGCCGGCCTCGCCCGCGAACAGAGAGGCCAGGGCCTGTGGACCTTGATGCCATGGGACGGACTCGATCAGTGGACGCATGCGACGCTCTTTAACAAAAGCCTTAGTCTGGGGGTTCGGCAATAGGAAAGGGCAATTGGGTGCTGACCAGGGGTGTGATTAAAAGTGGCTGAGAATGGAGTCTCGCACATTCGAGGAGGTGGGACGGGGGGGCCGATACGGCCCACACTACAGACTGCATCCCGGCTTCTGTAGTGTCGTCCGTATCGGACGATCCGGACGGGGATGGGCCGATACGGCCCACACTACAGACTGCAGCCCGGCTTCTGTAGTGT
>JAYTTC010000331.1:0-6294 GCA_043745255.1 Verrucomicrobiales bacterium | reverse complement strand
GTCGGCCTTGCAACAGCGAACGAGCCTTGGCACCGAGCACGAGAAACTGAGCCGCACGTAAACCGGCACCCCAGTTCACCCAGTCATTCACGAAAGAGGGAGTTCCTGCCTGTCGCGGGCGGGAAGCGGCAGCCAGCCTAACCGCATAGCGAACTACGTCCTCGGCGATAGGCACTTTGCGTACGATCTCGTGAAATCGTCTGACATCCTCACCGTTGAACAAAGGTTCGATGGACGCATGGGCATTGGTGGTGGTCTGCGTGACCACCTTCACCTCGTCGTCCTCGGGCAGGTAATTGATCACTACGTTGAACATGAATCGATCCAGCTGTGCCTCGGGCAGCGGATAGGTCCCCTCCATCTCGATCGGGTTCTGGGTGGCGAGAACGAAAAAGGGCTCCTCCAAAGGATGCCGAGTTCCCGACGCAGTGACTTGGTGCTCTTGCATCGCCTCTAGAAGGGCGGCCTGAGTCTTCGGGGGCGTCCTGTTGACTTCATCGGCGAGCAAGATGTTCGCGAAAATGGGCCCGCGAACGAAAGTCATCCTTCGTCCTTCAACCCCACCTTCAAGAATCTCCGTGCCCGTGATATCCGCAGGCATTAGGTCGGGAGTAAACTGGATGCGGCGAAAATTGAGCCGGAACACCTGTGCGATTGATTTGACTAATAACGTCTTTGCCAATCCGGGCGCGCCAGTGATGAGACAGTGCCCACCGGCGAACAGAGCTAGCAGTATCTGTTCGATCGCCTCTTGCTGGCCCACCACCACCTTCCCCAGCTCCATTAAAATGCGTCCTCTCCCTTCTTGAAGCTGCTCGACGGTCTGTTGATCAGACGTTTTAGCTTGGGTCTCAGCGGGAAATGCCACGGCGTACCTTTCTTTGTTTTGATTCCAGGTTCCTAGCCACCGGAAGGGATGCGGCTCGCAGCAGAGAATCACCAGGAATCACGGGTGGAGAGTAGACGGGGGAAGAAAAAAACCAAGCGAAAGGAGCGACCCAAATTCCGGGACAGACCTCCTGTATCCAAGTCTCGCCAAGACCGTAAGAATCCGAAAGCTCATGCGTTGCCACAAGATGAGTATTACGACAGACCGTCAATCTCACGACGTTCTTTCTTAGTGGGGCGGCCCGAACCAGTAGGTCTGGGAATGTAGCCCGGGGGAGGCCGTAAATCTTTTGCCCGCTGGAATTCTTCAGGCGGCGTCAGGTCCTCCATATATTTGGAAACCTGACTAGCGCTGACCCTATGGTCTATCAAACCCACGACTCGGAGAGTTCGTCGAAGCTCGCCCGTCACTGCGGTGATAATTTCGCCCAATCGAACTGCACGCGACGGCTTAACTGGCTGATCTAAGATGCGCACTCGACCCTTTTGACATGCGGCGATTGCCACCGATCGCGTCTTGTAAAGACGAACCGACCATAGCCATTTATCAAGTCTGCCCGCTGTCAGTGGAAGACTCATCGGATTCCGATGTGGAGGACTCCCCTGGCTCGGCCGTTCCCGCGTGCGCAGATCCCTGCGATTGAGCCCCGTGGGAATGAGAGGATCCGCTATGACCACTCTCCCGCGAAGGAGGGCGGAAAGCCTGGCGATGATCTCGCTGCGGCGGACGCACTTGATTGAGCCGCTGCAGAACGTCCTTCAAACGCTCAATCTCCGCCTCATCAGACTCCTTCTGGACCTGAGCATTTTGGAGAATGTCCATGACCTCCTGCATCTCCTCGAGGACATGCTGAAGTTCGAGGGTGATTTTGCGGACCTCTTCGATGGCTTCCGACACGACACGATGTCGTGGAGCGGCCGGGGTCTGAGGAGCTGACTGTCGAGGGGCTTCGCGTTGTGGCCGCTGTTCGCGAGGTTCGCGGGGTTCCCTCTGCTCACGATGAGGGCGAGGATCCCGAGCTTCTCGAGGCGAGCGGGAGGAGAGCGGCGGGCGAAAGGCCTCTCCGCGCTCAGACCGAGAAGGAGCCGTTCCACGTTCCGAATTCGGTGAAGTCGGGGCTCTGGACTGGTCATCTGAAGGTGATTTGGAGTGCTCTCGTGCGGGAGAATCCGCCGCGCTCTCCCTGCCTTCATCTGCGCTCTGCTGATCGTCTGAATCCTCATCTGCCAGCTCAGTCTCCCGTTCCTCCAAATCAGGAGAGACGGGATCGGTCTCATCTGTTTCCGGGGCACCGAGCCCGACTGAGGCACCGGGAACTCCTTGTGTGCCGGGGGTGCGACGTCGGCGTCGGCCTCCTCGCCGGCCACGTCGACGTGATGGACGGCGCGGACCCAGGGCACCCTCTTCGGGTGAACTTGCAGCGGGCTCGGGAGCGGAATCTTCAGGAATCATGTTGAGGGTCGCACTGGGCTATCAGCCCGCGCGTAGGGATAATGAGGTTTGTTGGACACATGGCCGACCCAGCGGTCAAGGGGAGAGCCCCGATCGCGTCGGTACCGGCAGAACAATGCGTATCGAGCTTCACTGCTTGAAGAAGGCATCGATCTCTTGGCGAAAAACGTCTTCCTCCACCTTCACGATGCCCATCTCTCGGCGAGCGTTCTCCTCAGAATCACTAGCATGGGCGGCGTTCACCATGATGGTGGAACCGAACTCGCGCCGGATCGAACCTGGCGGAGCCTTGGAGGGGTCAGTGGGTCCCAAAACATCGCGGATCTTGGACACTGCATCTGCCCCCTCGTAAACGAGTGCTATGCAGCGCTCGGGTCCAGGAGCGGTCAACTGCTCAGGCGTGCACTCGCCGGGTGCCCGCCCTGACATGAAGCGCACAATGTTGTCGAACTGATTGTCTCCGTAAAGCGGCCCGAGGATGTCTCCAAGCTGCTTGGTCTCTTTTTCGGGAAGTGGAAAGCCAAATGCTTTCTCCAGGGCTTCCTTGCTTTGCTTAGCCACGAGGTCCTTGAGCTTCGTTCGCAGAACTTCGCGAACGGGCCCATAGAACTCCATCGCTTGGGAGACACTCATCCTATGCAACTTGATACCTACGATGTACAGGCCTGTGCGAGAGAAGAAGTCGATCACGTTACCCGGTCGGCCGGTGGGGAACCGGAAGTTGTCCGGCTTGATCAATACCAAGGTGCGTTGGGGTTTCTCTCCCGACCCGTAGCTGATGGCATCGTCCAGAACTCCGCCATCTTTCTCAGAATAGCGCGCCCAAAGCTTGAGCTTCTGCTCCGACTCCTCCGCATTGGGCGGTGCCAAGACGGCAGGCTCGAAGTAACGAACTCCCCCCTTGTCGTCCAGAATCATGTCCGCATAGGTGTCGCGGATGGTCTCACCACTTCGTCGATCAGGGCTTAAGTTCCCCACCACCGAGCGCAGTGTGCGAACTGCTTCCTCACCTCGGAAGAGCAGCATCATGACGCGCCGCCGACGTCCGGTTTTTGGATCGGGTGAGAAATTTTGCAGGATGTATTCCCGCAACAATTCCTGCACGCGTCGGTCCTGGGGGTCGTTTGCCGAAACGATGGCTTCGGAATATTCCTTCACTAACTCAAGGCTCGGCGCGAACATTCGAGCTCCCACGAGTTCAAGTCTGGTGCGGGCGATGAGCCGGGCAAGGATGCCGCCGGTGCGCGACTTATAAAGCGAATACGGTGTAATGATGGCGTAAGCCAATTGTTCTGCCATACAGAAAAGGGATCAGGTGGACGGCGAAGCAGTCCCTGAGTTATTCGGGTTCGGAGTGTGAACTGCTGCGGGAACAGACTCAGCGACTACCGAGGCCTTGCCGCCGAGAATTTTAAACATGACCGTCCCGCAAGTGGGGCACACCCCTTTGATCGCTTTGCGCCCGTTCTTCATCACTTCCTCCACAGCGCGCGCGATCTCTTTCTTTGCCTTGCATTTAACGCAATAACCTTCGGGCATACAGTGCCTTGCATGCCGGTCCAACCGGACCGGCGTTGATGGCGGCTACAGTAGGTAGCCGCAAAGAACACCGTCAACCGGGAAAACTAAAGAAGTCGTGAGCAGCGAACGGCCCGCCTGTCGGGAGAAGCCAAAAAACCCACTCCGTTTCCGTCCAAACTCATTTCTCGATAATGAAAACAAACCATTTAAGTCCAACAGGTTAAAAACATTATTCCGCTCTATCGGAGAACATTTCACAGCTCGCAAACGGACCGAGACTCCAAGAAAATGGAGGGAATAAGAAATCGGACAAGACAGGGCGCAACCTGTCTCGGCGAGGGCCTCAGAAAGGTGAGGAGAGGCCAAAAGTCACCTCTAAGCATCTGAAAAACTAGTGGTACTCTTGGAGCGTCTTCACCTGATAACCTTGTCGCTTGAGAGCGGCAATTCCGAGCAACGCCGCCTTGGCACCGCTAAGAGTGGTCATAATCGGTGTGCCGGTGTAGACGGCGGTGGTGCGAATTTTAATTTCGTCCGCACGGGGGTTCGCTCCGCTGGGAGTGTTGATGACCAGCTGAATTTCGCGATTCTTGAGCAAGTCGACGGCATTGGGTCGGCCCTCCTGCAATTTCGGAATCCGACGAACCTTCAATCCCGCTGCCTGAAGCACCGCAGCGGTACCTTCGGTCGCTGTGAGCTCGAAACCCAGCTCGGCAAAAGTCTTGCCTACCTCCACCACCTTTGATTTGTGAGAATTGCTCACGCTGATGAAGACGCAGCCCGAGAGCGGCAACGGGGATCCGGCAGCGATCTGACTCTTCGCGTAGGCAATGCCAAGGTCAGCATCTAGGCCCATCACCTCACCGGTTGAGCGCATCTCAGGGGAAAGAAGAATGTCTTGGCCCTGAAAACGATTAAAAGGAAAGACTGACTCTTTCACCGCCCAATACTTCGGCCAGACCTCCCGGGTGAACCCAAGCTCCACCAGGGTTTTTCCCGCCATCACCTTGGCGGCGAGTTTCGCGAGCGGGAAGCCGATCGATTTGCTCACAAACGGCACCGTCCGCGAAGCTCGAGGGTTCACCTCCAGCACGTAAACCACCTCGTCTTTCACGGCATACTGCACGTTCATCAAGCCTGAAACTCGAAGCTCTCTGGCCATGGCGTGGGTGTACTGGCGTATGGTATCCATGACCTTCTGACTCAATGTGTGAGGCGGGAGCACCATGGCCGCATCGCCAGAGTGAACGCCAGCGAACTCGATATGCTCCAGCATTCCCCCAATCACGCTGGTGCCCTTGGTAGGATCCTCGAACAACCCGACATCAGCGATGCAATCCACATCCACCTCCGTTGCATCCTCCAGAAATTTGTCCACCAGGACCGGACGTTCCGGGGAAGCTTCCACGGCAAAACGCATGTAGTGTTGAAGCTCAGAGTCCGAATAGACGATCTGCATTGCACGTCCGCCTAGCACGAAGCTGGGACGCACTAGCACCGGGTAACCCAGCCGCTTCGAGACCGCAAGCGCCTCCTGCTCGTTAGTCGCGAGTCCATTCTCAGGCTGTAGAATACGCAGTCTATCCAGCATCGCTGCGAACAGTTTTCGATCCTCAGCCATCTCGATGCTTTCCGGAGAAGTCCCGATGATCCGAACGCCGTTCTTCTGCAAGCCGAGGGCCAAGTTCAGGGGCGTCTGTCCGCCAAACTGGGCAATCGCCCCCCAGCACTTTTCCCGTTCGTAGATATGAAGCACATCCTCCAATGTCAGCGGCTCGAAGAAAAGCTTATCACTCGTGTCGTAGTCGGTAGAAACCGTCTCCGGATTTGAGTTCACCATCAGGGTCTCGAAGCCATCCTCTTTGAGCGCGAATGCGGCGTGCACACAGCAGTAATCGAACTCGATGCCCTGTCCGATGCGGTTGGGGCCACCCCCCAAGATCATGACTTTCCGGCGATCGGAGGGCCGCACTTCGTCGTCCCCGCGATCGTAGGTAGAGTAATAGTAGGGCGTATAAGCTTCGAACTCAGCCGCACAGGTGTCCACCAGGCGGTAACTGGGAACGAGGCCCAGCTGCTTGCGTTCGGCACGAATGTCATCCTCGGTTCTACCGGTCAGATACGCGATCTGACGGTCGGAAAACCCGAGGGACTTGGCTTTGGAGAAGAGCTCTAGATTCATCCGTAAAAAAATCGGCTGAAGTAAGCCTGAGGGATTGGCCGCTGACAAGTTCTTCTCATCCAAAGGCGTGGCTGCCTGTTAAAGGGCCGACCGCATCCCGCGCTAAAAAACGAGTCTGAGCAACTGCAAGCTTGACCTACGGGGGGCTTTTTATGCAATACGCCTACATGTTGAACCGAATGGTAACCTTTTTGACGGCGGCGGTGATGCTCGGAACCCTGGCTGGCTGCGTCCACACGGTGGACGATCG
>JAYTTC010000330.1:0-6297 GCA_043745255.1 Verrucomicrobiales bacterium | reverse complement strand
TGGTACTTGCTACGACTAGATCGACTCGACGCAGAAACGCTCCGCGGCGCCGGAATGGATCGCAGTAGTCTGGTTCGTAATCACACGGTCCGCACGATCGGAGCCCTCCTGAAGCCGACCCCCGCCTCACTGCAGGGAGTCCTTCGAGCATTGCAGGATCCTGACCCTCATGTGCAGCGCGCCGCCGCGGAGGCGCTCGCTCAGCATCCATCCCCCAGCCAGATCGCAGCGCTACTGGAAGCCAAAAGAAAAGTTCCCCCAGCCGACACCCATCTCATCCACGCGCTACGAATTGCGCTTCGCAATCAGTTCCGCTCACCGGGCAGTTTCGAGCAATTCACCCAGAGCAAGGCGGACGATGCGAGCTGGCACGAGGTTGCAGAAGTCGCTCTCGCCGTCACTTCGCCGGAATCGGCCCAATTCTTACTGACCCACATACAGCGCCATTCAGAGGTTCCTGCGTTCCTGATCCGGGTGCTTAAACATGGAGCACGCTTCGCAGGTCGAGATCAGCTCGAGATTCTCGCCAAACTCGCCCGGCGCACCTTTACTCAGGATCCGGGACAACAACTCGAATTGCTGCAGGCGATGAAGCAGGGATTAGCGGAGCGCGGAGAACCCGCCCCCGCGATGCTCCGCGACTGGTCGACGGATCTGGTCGAACAATTGTTGACGTCTGCAGCGAAGGGATCCGCTGGATGGCAGAACCTCCCGATGGAAGGCTCCACGGATCCTGGCAATCCGTGGGTCCTGCAGGAGCGTCGAACTCGGGAGGGATCTGCAGTTCAACTGATCAGCAGTCTGGCTCCGGGAGGCGAGTCACTCACCGGCACCCTCCAATCTCCTGAATTCACAGTGCCCGCGACACTCCATTTTCTGATCGCGGGACATGACGCTGCGCCGGATCAAACGGCTCCGGGAAAGAATCGCGTCCAACTTCGCGAGGTCGGCACCGGTGTGATTCTCGCCCAGACTCCGGCACCCCGAACGGACGTCGCGCAGTCGGTGGTTTGGGATCTCACCGCCCATCAGGGCAAACGAGGTCAGGTGGAGGTGGTCGACCAGGATACCGGCGTCGCGTATGCATGGATCGCGGCCGGCTCGTTCGAGCCTGCCGTGTTCGGCTGGCCAGTCATCGCACCACGCGATCTAGGATCGCGTTTGAAAGCCGTGACCGAAGTCGCAGACTCTGTCGATTTGACCCGACTGGCTGCCTCACTGCAACAACTCGCCACGCAGCCCAGCACCGAGATCAACCTCGCCACCACGGCCGCAAGGGTCCTAGCCTCCCAAGACAAAGCGAGCGGCCTCACCGCGATCGCGAGTCTTGCAGGCGAATCACTGATTGACGCGGCGTCACGACGTCAGCTCTGCACTCCCCTCGCACTCGGTGACATGGAGCGGTGTTCCGCAGTGGTATCTCGAGCAATGCAACAATCTCCCTGGAGAGTGCAGATCAAAATCGCAGAGACCTATGCCGGACATCCCAAGCTTGCAGAACAGTTGATCGATTGGATCGAGCGATCCAAGGCCAGTCCGCGACTCCTGCGGGAGCCGACGATCGCAGATCGGCTAGCGGCCTCCTTGCCGCTCGCGGGCGACCGCGTCAAAACGCTGCTCCAAAACACTCCACTCACAGATCAAGGAATCCAGAAACTCATCGATGACCGTCGTTCCAGTTTTGATTTCTCGAAGTCCGACACCGCACGGGGCGCTGCGGTGTTTGCGCAAAGTTGCGCCGTGTGCCACAAGATCGAGGGAGCCGGAAACCTCATCGGACCTCAGCTCGATGGGATCGGCAACCGAGGAGTCGCCCGACTTTGTGAAGATATTCTGGATCCGAATCGAAACGTAGATCAGGCCTTCCGAGTGCAGCTGATCGTGTTGAATGATGGAGAGGTCACCAGTGGACTGGCGCGACGCGAGGAAGGCGACCTATGGGTGATGGCGAACTCGGCGGGTCAGGAATTCTCGATCCCGAAAAAGAACATCAAAGAACGTCGCGATTCAGCGAACTCTCTCATGCCCGAGAATTTCGGAGAGCTCTTGACGCCAGCTGACTTCAATCACCTGCTTGGCTTCCTGGTGAAACAGGCAGCTAGGACTCGACAAAAGTAATCGATTCTCCGACACGGGCGGCAAGGAGAGAACATCCTCTGCCTCCACAATGATGAACCCGCATACTCTCGATCGACGAGCCAACGACGACAGCGATGGCTCCCGCGATGGGAGGCCAGATCGATCAAGCCTTCTTCCGGCCAGAGATGAAATTAACGAGGATCAGAACGACAGCTACTACGAGTAGTATGTGAATGAATCCTCCTATCGTCGCACTGCTAACCATTCCCAGCAGCCATAGTATCAGAAGAATAATCGCGATTGTGTATAACATAGTAGTAACTTTTTTTGGCATTAATTTCAGGAGCTGGTTTGAAAGCGCACCAGCTCGCTGGAATATGCGTTTTTAGCTTTTTGCTACCAGGGCGGCAAGGGTCATTTTTGTTGACCACACGGGTCACTATCCAGTTTCGATCTGACCCCTGCCATGGGGTATAACCTTACTTGGTGCCGTCTTGAATCTTCTCTCCCGCCTTCTCCATGTCTTTTCCGAAACCATGAGCCGTATTACAACCTATGCTGGTAACGACCAGGAGTCCCACAACGGACAGTAGAAGGGCCGCACGTGCGATTTGTTTGATCATATGAGATGAGTTGGTGGGTTATTTTGAAATGCTTAGGGGGCGATTTTGTCACTGACCCACTGGCGCGCTTGATTAAAGCCGTCCTTGAGTTCGAGGTAGCCTTTTTTGAAGCCGGATTTCACATCGTCCCAGGTGGATTCGGTGGCGTTCTTGGCATCGTCGAGTTGCTTATTTAACCCTACTACCTGCGCGCGCAAGGCCTCCAACTTTGGCTTGGCCTCGGATTTGGCCGCATCACTCGCGCTCGCCACTTTGGCTGAAAGCTTCTCGAGATCCGCATTCACCGCGGTCACCTGACTTTTCATCTTTTCAACGAATTCCGCTTTCTGGCTGTAGGCGTACTCCTTCAGATCCAGTGAGAGCGCTTTCGTGTCCTGACTCATCTTGTCGATCTGTTGCGCACTGGTTTCGCCTTTTACCGAGAGGGTTTTCTCTTCGGAGGGTTTGCATCCCACCGCCAGAGCAGCGGAGACAAGGATGAGGGACATGATGGCTTGATGTTTCATAGAGTTTTGGTTTGAGGGATTGCCGTTGATTGATCTCCCATTAGCCTACATGGCTATCTGTCCGCTCGCCATGGGGTGAAACCCTACTGCGTGGGCGGTGGCCTCTGGCTGACTCCAACCAGTCCGCCCACGCAAAAATGGACCCATTATGAACAGCAGCTGGAGGAAGATTCCTTTAGCGCTTTCTCGACTGCCTCGCGAGTTTCGCCGGTGCGCTTCTGGATGCGCCCCACCAGTTCTTCCGTTTTTCCCTCGGCATACTGCAGGTCATCGTCGGTGAGCTTGGCCCATTTCTGTTTCAACTTGCCCTTGGCGATATTCCAGTCGCCCTTGATTTCGAGTGTGGTCATAGTGTTTGTCTTGGTTCTTTGTGTGTTTTCATTCGCTGTCAGCTACGACAGTAAGAGTGTCTCGTCCTTCGAACGGCTCCTGCCGACTAAGCGTCGAGCACGAGCTTGACCGGCGCCTCACCTCGCATGGCCTTGGAGTAGGGACAGGTCCTGTGCGCTTCCTCCATGATTCGCTTTCCCTCGGCTGGGTTGACTCCAGGAAGCTGAGCATGCAATTCTACAGCCAGCCCGTAACCGCCTTGATCGTTCTCGATCAGGCTCACCAGGGCCCTGACCGTGGAGTCCTCCAGCACGGTTCCGAGCTTCTTTGCCGCGTTACCCAGTGCGCCGTGGTAGCAGGCAGAGTAGGCACCCGCGAACAGCAGCTCCGGACCCGGACCCTGCTTCTCAGCACTTTTCTCCAATGGATTTCCTAGGTTAACGATCGGCATGCCGTCCGGTGTTTTGATTGTTCCCGAACGTCCGCCCTTCGAAATCGACTCTCCGGTGTATAAAGTTTTCATGATGGCGTGAGCCTCGACTTGGCCTAAGGTGTTTGCTTCAGCCCCTCATCGGAGCACTAGCCACATTTACTAGATGCGTCGGACACTGCCTATAGGGTATTCTCCCCATAGACAAATTTTGGGCGGTGAATGAATGATAGTTTTAGGGTCAGTGATGCACTTGAATGAAAAACACACGTCCTAAATCCTTCAGCGCCGCGACTCGATTGCCCAAATGTCCCACCGGCATTCAAGGTCTCGACGAGATCACCGGCGGCGGCTTGCCTCGAGGGCGACCGACTCTCGTATGCGGCGGCGCGGGATGCGGCAAGACGCTGTTGGCTGCGGAATTCCTCGTGCGCGGCGCGGTCGAGTTCGGCGAACCTGGCGTGCTGATGGCCTTCGAAGAAACTGAAGCCGAGTTGAAGGCAAACGTGGCATCACTCGGGTTTGATTTGGCGGGTCTGATCCGCCGCAAAAAGATCCTGCTCGACTATGTCCATATTGAGCGCAGCGAAATCCAGGAGAGCGGCGATTATGATCTGGAGGGGTTGTTCGTCCGGCTCAATCACGCGATTGATTCCATCGGAGCCAAGCGCGTGGTGCTGGATACGCTGGAAGTGCTCTTCGCCAGTCTGCCCAACGAGGCGATCCTGCGCAGCGAACTGCGCCGCCTCTTTCGATGGTTGAGGACAAGGGGGTCACCGCCGTCATCACTGCCGAGCGCGGGCGCGACCAACTCACGCGACATGGACTCGAGGAGTATGTCTCCGATTGCGTCATCCTGCTCGATCACCGGGTGGATGACCAGATTGCTACACGGCATCTGAGGGTGGTGAAATATCGAGGTGCGCTGCACGGCACCAACGAATTTCCGTTCCTGATCGGCGACGAGGGCTTCAGCGTGCTGCCCATCACGTCGCTGGCGCTGAACCACAAAGTGTCCACCGAGCGGATTGCCACCGGCATCCCCCGTCTGGACGCGATGCTCGGTGGACGAGGGTTTTTTCGCGGCAGCAGCATCCTACTCACGGGCACAGCGGGCACCGGCAAGACCATTATTTCGTCCAACTTTGCCCATGCGGCCGCCCGACGCGGGGAGCGTGTGCTTTTCTTTTCCTTTGAGGAATCGCCCAATCAAATCATCCGGAACATGCATTCCATCGGGTTGCGGCTGGAACCCTTGATCAAACGCAACTTGCTGCGGTTTCATTCGGCGCGGCCCTCACTCTGTGGCCTGGAAATGCATCTGGCCACGATGTTCAAAGAGATCGCCGCGTTTCAACCTCACGTCGTGATCGTGGACCCGCTTACCAGCCTCATGGACCTAGGCACCACCTCCGAAGGCAAGGGGATGGTGACGCGGCTGATCGACTATTTGAAAGCCGGACAAACTACCTCGCTCTTCACCAGTCTTACCCAAGGCGGCCATGCCCTCCAGCAAAGCGAATCCGGCATGTCCTCACTCATGGACTCCTGGATCTTGTTGCAGGACTTCGAAGGCAACGGTGAAAGAAATCGCGTGCTCTACGTTCTGAAGGCACGCGGCATGGCCCACTCGAACCAGATCCGCGAGTTCCTGATTTCGAATCATGGCATCGACGTCGTGGACGCCTATATCGGTGCGAGCGGCGTGTTGACCGGCTCCGCCCGCGCGGCGCAAGGAGCTTTGGAGAAAGCCGCCGTGCTGACCGGCCAGCAGGAAGCCGCGCAGCTGAAGCGCGAAGTGGAACGCAAACGCGCGGCGCTCGAACGGCAAATCAGCGGACTGCGCGCCGATTACGAAACCGAGGCCGCAGAGCTGCGGCGTATCGCCGAACAGGTCGGCACTCGAACGCTCGTGCTAGGCACCGAGCGAGCCGCCTCAGGCATCTTGCGCCAGGCGGATGCCAAGGTGGCGGCCATCACTCGGGTCAGACCTGGAGCAGGGAAGGGACATGGATGAGAACCAAAATGATGAATCAGCCTTCCACGGCACGCCGTCGGCCTCCCAAACGCTGGCAACTCCGCTTGTATGTGACCGGCCAGACGTCCAAGTCACTCTTGGCCATCTCGAATCTGAAAATGATGTGCGAAAGCCATCTCAAGGGCAGTAGTGTTCGGCACAGAAGTTGAGGAGGGAGATCCGGGACGGTTGAGCGGGGAAATGTAGTGTTTTGGTTTGGTCAGAGCCTGCGCCATCGGATCGTTTGATGGCCGTTTCACAATCGTAACTTGTACAAGGGTACCCTTTCTGGCCTGCTGGAGCCGTGGCCAA
>JAYTTC010000329.1:0-6317 GCA_043745255.1 Verrucomicrobiales bacterium | reverse complement strand
TTTGCGTGGTGGGGACACGACTGAACTGCATCCGAGAGGAATTCTGCAGCCACACCACCCACGGGGAGCCTAAACCCGCCAACAATGGACACATTGCGGCGCTGTCTTATAACATCGCACAATGTTAGTTATATTAATTATGAGTCCCCAGAACTCGAGCCCTCGACGACGAGTTTGCAGTTCGGGTGGAATTAGCTGATGACCGAGCGATAAACGTCCTCATAAGCCGCTCCGGTGCGGTCCCAGGAGAAATCGGCCTCCATACCGTGCTGTCGAAACTGAGCGAACAGAGACGGGCTTTTAAAGAGCGCGAGCCCTTTGCGAATGGCTTTGGCGAGCGCGCGCGACGAATACTCCTGGAACTTGATGCCGTCGGCATCTTCGCGGCTTTCGTTGATGTCGATGATGGAATCGTCCAGGCCTCCTGTGACACGGACGATGGGAATGGTCCCGTATCGGAGGCTGTACATCTGGTTCAGTCCACAGGGCTCGAAGCGCGACGGCATGAGAAAGAAATCGGATCCGGCCTCGATACGATGCGATAGCGCGTGATCGTAGCCGATCTTGGCGGCGACTTTGTGCGGATATCGGAGGGCGAGTCGCTGGTAGGCCTGTTCAAGTTCAGCGGATCCCGAGCCCAGCAAGACGAACTGGAGATCAGCAGGAAGCATTTCTTCCAGCGCTCCGAGCTGGATATCCACGCCTTTCTGGTCCGCGAGACGAGTGATGCTGCCAAACACCGGGATGCTGGGATCAACTGGAAGTCCCAGCTCTCGCTGCAGCGCGATCTTGCAGGCGTCCTTACCCTCAATCGACTCGATTGAGTAGGGTGCCGGCAGATGCGGATTTCTCTCAGTCTGCCACTCATCGTAGTCCACGCCGTTTAGAATGCCCGTGAGCATCGCTTGTCGATCACGAAGGATTGCGTCCAGCCCGCATCCATACTCAGGGGTGGTGATCTCCCGGGCATAGCGCGGACTGACCGTAGTCAGTCGATCCGAGGAAATAATCGCCGATTTGAGGCAGTTGAGGAACCCGCGGGATTCCACTGCCCAGGGCTTGAAATAGTCTGACGGCAGATTCGTCAGCGGAAATGCGCTCGCTGCAAACACTCCCTGGTAGGCGAGATTGTGAATGGTAAGCACCACCGGCGGCGCATCCGCCCACCCATCCCTCTCGCGCTGATCCCGGATGAGATGAGGAACCAATCCGACCTGCCAGTCATGCAGGTGGATGACCTCAGGTTTCCAGGTGAGGTATCGAGCCAGATGGGTCACCGCCTTGGAGAAAAAGATGAAGCGTTGGGCGTTGTCCGGGAAATCGACCCCGTTCTCGGTGTAAAGTCCGCTCCGCCAGAAAAAGCCCGGCTGGTGGATGAAGTAAACCGTGAGTCCTTTTGCGGGTGAGAGCGTGTATATTTCCGCCTCCACCCCACCCTCTGCCAGAGGCACACGGAGGTGGTAATCCATGCGTCGCAGTCCAGGGAATTTCTCGAAGAAACCCCGGTACAGGGGTGTCACCACTCCGACCTGATGGCTGCGGCGCGCCATGGTCTTGGCAAGAGCGGCCACCATATCCGCCAACCCACCGGTTTTGGAATACGGATGAAGCTCGCTCGTGGCGATCAGGAGGCGCATGGCTTTTCGACTCATGGGATGAGTCGATCCGTGTGCAAATACGGACGAAGCGGTTCCGGCACCAGAATCGATCCATCGGATTGCTGATGGGTTTCGAGCAAAGCGACGAAGAGCCGAGCCAGCGCGGTTCCACTTCCATTGAGCAGATGCGGGAGGAACTTCTCACCCGTCTGCGTCTTGTATTTGAGATTCATCCGACGCGACTGGAAATCCTCGCAATTCGAGCAGCTCGAGACTTCAAGGTAGGTCCCCTGCCCTGGTGCCCACACTTCGATGTCGTAGGTCTTCGCGCTCGCGAACCCCATGTCACCCGTGCAAAGCATGATGACGCGATAATGAAGCCCGAGTCGTTGCAGCACGGTCTCGGCATTGGTGACCATTTTCTCCAGCTCTTGGTAGCCATCCTCCGGACGAACGATCTTGATCAACTCCACTTTGTCGAATTGATGCACTCGGATCATCCCGCGCGTTCCCAAACCAGCCGCTCCCGCTTCAGCGCGGAAGCAAGGGCTATAAGCGACATAGCGGATGGGGAGCTGGGACTCGGCGAGAATTTCCTCGCGATGGATATTAGCCACCGGAGCTTCGGCGGTGGGCAGCAGATAGAGTTTGCCGAGCGTCGTTCCATCCTTCCCTTCCTGCACCGCGTACGCCTGGTCTTCGAACTTCGGAAACTGTCCCACGCCCACCATGCAGTCCCGGGTGACGATGAACGGTGGAGACACCTCAGTGTACTGGTGCTCGGCGACATGAAGGTCCAGAAGGAATTGGATGAGCGCTCGTTCGAGTCGCGCACCCCAGCCGGTGTAGAGGAGGAAGCCGCTTCCAGAAAGTTTCGCGCCTCGCTCAAAATCCACCAATTTCAGATAGTGGCAGATCTGAATATGGTCCTTGGGCTTGAAGGAAAAGTCGGTCTTCGACCCCCAGGTCCGCATTTCGGGATTGTCCTCGGCGGTCTTTCCCTGAGTCACGCTGGAATGCGGCAGATTCGGGAGTCGAAGCATCTGGTCATCGCGCGCGATATCCACCTCAGCCACCTGCTTGTCGAGCGCGGAGATTTTATCCCCGATATCGCGGGTCTCCGCTTTCTTTGCCTCTGCCGCCGCCATCTCCTTCTTCGCCATCAAGGCTCCGATGTCTTTGGAGACCCGGTTCCGAAGCGCTTTTAGCTCTTCAACTTCCCCGAGAAGTTTGCGGCGCTGCTCATCCAGGCGGAGCACTTCGTCCACTCTCGCTTCGTCCCCTGCCCCACGCGCCGCCAGGCGCTGACGCACGAATTCGGTCTGTTCGCGAATCAATTTGATATCAAGCACGGCGGGAGTATAGGGAGGAGCCAAGTCGGGGCAAGCGAAGGGTTTGCTCAACCCCTACATACGATTTCGGCCCACGAACTTTCGCTTCCCAGTGTCCAATCCATGATTCATACACTCCGGCAGCGAAAGAACTGCCCGAATTGATCCCTCCTATGAAAGCGTTAGCCAAGCAAGAAGCGAAGCGGGGACTCTGGCTGGTAGATGTGCCGAAACCCGTTGTGGGTATCAACGACGTTCTCATCCAGGTGCACAAGACTGGTATCTGCGGCACTGATCTCCACATCTACAAATGGGATGCATGGGCTCAGAAGACTATCCCGGTCCCAATGGTCGTGGGGCATGAGTTTGTCGGAAAAGTGGTGGAAGTGGGGAGCAACGTCACCGATTTTCATTCAGGCGAAATAGTCAGCGCCGAAGGCCATGTCGTTTGTGGACGCTGCCGCAATTGTCTCGCCGGCCGACGTCACCTCTGCAAGGACACTCTCGGCATCGGAGTGAACCGGCCCGGAGCCTTCGCCGAGTTCATCGCTGTTCCCATGACCAACGTCTGGCATCATCGCCCGGACATCGATCCCGACGTCGCCGCGATTTTTGACCCCTTCGGAAACGCCGTGCACACCGCACTCTCATTCCCTCTTCTGGGGGAAGACGTGCTCATCACGGGTGCCGGTCCCATCGGCATCATGGCGGCTGCAGTGGCTCGCCACGCCGGCGCTCGCTACGTGGTGATCACCGACGTCAACGAATACCGTCTGAACCTTGCCCGCAACATGGGGGCGACGGTCGCTCTCAACATCGGTCACGGGTCGCTGCGACAGGTGCAGGAGCAGCTCGGCATGAAGGAAGGATTCGACGTCGGTCTGGAGATGTCGGGAAACTCGGATGCGTTCAGAGGCATGATCGACAACATGTGTCATGGGGGGAAGATCGCTATGCTTGGAATTCCTTCCGAGCCCATCGCCATCGACTGGAACAAGGTCGTCTTCAATATGCTCACGATCAAAGGCATTTATGGTCGCGAGATGTACGAGACCTGGTATCAAATGACCGTGATGCTCGAGACCGGACTGAACCTCAAGCCGGTGATCACCCATCGCTATCACTACACGGAATTCGAGAAAGGGTTCGAGGCGATGATGTCGGGAGCATCGGGAAAAGTCGTCCTTTCCTGGACGTGAGGAGCTCATTCCAAAGCAACGCCCTGGATGCGCCCGGCAAACCCAACCATGACTTCAGACTGTCTTCGAGAGCGGACTCGCTCCCAGCACTCATGGGTTCTTGGCGGATTGCTCTTCTGGATCCTGGCCGGGATTGACTGTTCCGCGCAGCTTGAGATTCCGGCCTTCACTGCGTATTTCGATCCAGATCCGGACTCCGCCCATGTCTCCTCGCGAACGGGAATCACCGGCTGGGCCGATCCAAAGGAAACCGTGAGTTGGTATGGTGAGCTTCACACCGCTGTAGAACTCGATTGCTCGGTGGCCCTCCGGCTCCCTGCTGACGCGATCTCCCGGCTGAGCCTCACTCTCGATGGACAGACACATGAATCCACGGTGACGGGAAGAGGGACGAATCGAGTGATTGCGCCTTTCGGTCGCTATCCGATCCGCGGCCCGGGATATCGACACTTCCTTCTCCGCTCGTTAAATGCGCCAGGAGCGACTGGAGGGGACTTGGAAGCCTTGCTCCTCGGCGGCCCGCCGACGAATGGCATTCACTTTAATCTGAAGCCCCGGCGCAATGCCGCTTCGGTCCACCTGTCCTACCCGGTCGGAAAAGGTACCAATGTCGCCTCATTCTACTGCGAGCTCACTGCCGTGGAAGATCCGGTTTACACCTACTATATGGCGTGTGGCTGGCATCGAGGTTACTTCGGAATGCAGGTGAATAGCGCCCACGAGAGGCGAATCATTTTCAGTGTCTGGGATAGTGGCAAGGAAGCGGTCGAGCGCTCTAAAGTGAACCGTGAAGATCGGGTGACCCTGCTGGCCAAAGGCCAGGGTGTGACCTTAGGTGATTTTGGAAATGAGGGAACCGGCGGGCACAGTCACTTGACCTATCCCTGGAGAACCGGCGAGCGACAGCGCTTCTTGGTGACAGCCAAACCCTCCGACGCGGAACACACCGTTTACTCGGGCTTCTATTTTCATCCCGACAAGAAGGAATGGACGCTGGTTTCGAGCTGGAAAGCGCCGAAGGAGGGTGGCTGGATGCGAGGCCTCTACAGTTTTAGTGAGAATTTTGGGGGCAGCAATGGACACCTGCTGCGCAAGGTTCGCGCCGGCAACCAGTGGATTGAAACCGACGCCGGCTCCTGGATCGAGATCACCTCCGCGACCTTCAGCCACGATGGCACCGGCAAGGTCCATCGACTGGATCGCTTTATGGGGCTGGAGCAAGGCCAGTTCTTCTTGTCCCACGGCGGCTTCATCGCTGGGTTCACACAATACGGAGATCGTTTCGATCGACCCAGCCAGGGCAAACCACCCCGCGATCTGCGTCTTCCTGATCTGCCTGCATTCTAAGCATCATGTTTGGCACCTATCAACAGCATCTCCAGTCGCGTCTTGAGGAGATCCGAAGCTCGGGGACTTTCAAAACTGAGCGCGTGATTCAAACGCCTCAAGGAACCACCATCCGCGCCTCCGATGGGCGGTCGGTTTTGAACCTCTGTGCAAACAATTATCTCGGTCTTGCACAGCATCCCGCGGTTGCCGAGGCTTCACACGAGGCGCTGCGCCGATGGGGGTACGGGATGGCATCGGTTCGTTTCATCTGTGGAACGCAGAGCGTTCACAAGGAACTCGAAGCCAAGCTGAGCGAGTTTCTGGGCACTGAGGACACGATTCTCTACGGCTCGTGCTTCGATGCCAACGGAGGACTATTCGAAACCCTGCTCGAAGACTCGGATGCCGTGATCAGCGACGAGCTCAATCACGCGAGCATCATCGACTGCATCCGGCTCTGCAAAGCGCAGCGGCTTCGTTTCCGCAACGGGGACATGGGAGATCTCGAGGCCAAATTGATAGAAGCCCGGACCGCGCGCTTCCGATTGATCTCCACCGACGGGGTCTTCTCCATGGATGGATTCATCGCCAATCTCTCGGCGATCTGCGATCTGGCGGATAAACACAGTGCGTTGGTCATGCTGGACGATTCGCATTCGGTGGGTTTTATAGGGCCTCGCGGACGCGGAACTCATGAACTCCACGACGTGATGAGCCGAGTGGACATCATTACCGGCACGCTGGGCAAGGCTCTGGGAGGTGCCAGCGGAGGATACACCAGCGGACGCCGGGAGATCATCGACCTGCTTCGTCAACGCTCCAGGCCCTATCTCTTTTCAAACACTCTGGCGCCGGTCATT
>JAYTTC010000328.1:0-6327 GCA_043745255.1 Verrucomicrobiales bacterium | reverse complement strand
CTGCTCGCCGCCACGGTTCGAGGGCGCGTTCGCTCCCCCGGACGCAACGAACCGGAAGCCTCCAGTGCGACCGCGGGCTGCCTCGGCACGATCGAGGATCTTCGATTGCGGGCCGAAACCCCGGAGAGCATGCCGCGCGTCAACGCGCACGCCACCCTCGCAAGAGTGATCTACCCCAGCGAAGTGAAGTTGTTGGTAAGTCATCTGGAGGATTTCGAAGCCTTCTCGAGCCGGCTTATCAACGCCAAAGACCCCATCTCCGCCTTTCTCTGGAGCAAGCTCGCAGCGGACACTCAAACCGCTCTCCACTGCCTTTCCGACTCCGTGCCGCCCTGCCAGCGAGAGGCAACAATGCGGCTTCTGGTGAAGGATCTGAACACGATTTTACGCACCGAACTCCTCTATGATGCACATCGATTCAGCGGTGTGCCCCTGAGCCCTGCGACCGCAGCGCTTCGCCAAGGTTCTCCAGAGAGCGCAGACCTGCCCCGACTCAACCGCCTTCTGTTGTCTGACGCTTATCCGAAGGAACTCTCAGTCGTCGACAAACAATCTCTTCTGTTGATCGTCAAACCCGGCATGACCGACGATCTCCCAGCGGATCTATTGAACTACCAGCGGGCGCAGCGTTCATTCCCCCAGGAGACGACGCTGGATCAGTCCTTCGATGAAGCCCAGTGGGAGAGCTATCGCAAGCTGGGAGAACAGATCGCAACGCTTCTGTTCGCACCTCGGGACATCCTCCCGGATCAACCGTCTTGGCACCCTGCCCAGTGGCGTGGGTTGGATCAACAGCCGGGTGCTAATTGGGAGCCAGCACAGCGGGCTGGGTCCAAGCCATCTGTCGCTCATCCGGAGTCTGCGCGTCTTCCTTAAGCTTCGAGGAAATCACTATGGGTATGCAGATTTCCCTTCCACCAGACGGCACCGGAAACCGATGGCAAAGGCATGCCGCGAGACTCAGCCCCCGAAAGCAGGCTCGACTCCGAGAGTAGAATCAGGCCGAAAAATAGGGCCAAGCGGGAGGTTCGCGGAAAACAGGTCACTCGCGAATCAAAGCACCCCCGGCCCCAGGGGTTCAAGCCAGGGGAACCTGCCTCTGCAGCTCTCAACTCCCGCAGCGTCGTCCGTACCGGACGATCGGGCCGGGATGGGCCGATACGGCCCACGCTACAGAACTACAGCTGGCGTGCTATCGCACGCTTCCCATCTTCTGTAGTGTCGTCCGTATCGGACGATCCGGGCCGGGATGGGCCACGTTGGGACCGCTATTGCAGCCGCCAGGGGCTTCAGGCAGGGTCACCGCCTCCACTATGAAACGATCGCTCCACAACTGCCTCGGTTTCGTCCTGCTGATCCTACTCATCGAAGTGGGCATCGCCGCGCCACCGCCGCTCGGTCTGCCTCGCAGCACCCCTGAGGCACAGGAAGTCTCCTCCGCCGGATTGCTCGATCTGGTCAATGCCCTGGATCAGCAGATCGACGGAATCCACAGCTTCATGCTCGTGCGTCACGGTCACGTGGTCGCCGAAGGCTGGTGGACGCCCTTCCAATCCGGAAGCAAGCACGAGCTCTATTCCTTGAGCAAGAGCTTCACCTCGACGGCCGTGGGAATGGCGGTCGCCGAAGGTCGACTGAGCATTGACGATCCGGTGCTGAAGTTCTTTCCGGACGACGCGCCAACGGATCCGAGTGCGAACCTGAAAGCGATGCGAGTTCGCGACCTTCTCAGCATGTCCGCAGGTCATCAGGATGAAACCGCCACCGCAGCCGACAAGATCTCTACCAAGGCCTTCCTGGCGCATCCGGTGCCCCACAAACCCGGCACCCACTTCAAATACAACACTCCAGCCACCTTCATGCTTTCGGCCATTGTTCAAAAGCAGACTGGCATGAGTCTTCTCGAGTATCTCCGCCCCCGACTCTTTGAACCGCTCGGCATCGAGCAGCCCACCTGGGATACCAACTCGCAAGGCATTTGCCTCGGCGGCTATGGACTTCGGGTAAGAACCGAAGACATCGCGAGGTTTGGTCAGCTCTATCTCAAAAAGGGAAACTGGCACGGCAAGCAGTTACTTCCTGCAGCCTGGGTGGAGATGGCAACCGCGCGTCAAAGCTCCAATGGAAGCAATCCGGTGAGCGACTGGGATCAGGGTTATGGATTTCAGTTCTGGCGCTCCAGACATAATGCCTACCGCGGCGACGGCGCGTTTGGACAATACTGTGTCGTGCTCCCAGACCAGGACGCGGTGGTGGCCATTACCAGCGGCTTGAAGGATATGCAGGCCGTGCTGAATCTGCTCTGGGACAAGCTGCTCCCGGCACTCGAAAAAAACCGACTACCCGCCAACACTGCAAACCGCAAAGCCCTCGAGGGCAAGCTCGCAAAGCTCACCCTGCGCATGGCAGAGGGCAGTACCTCCTCGCCAATTTCGGCAAAGCTCCTAGGCCGAACGTTTAGCTTCCCTACCAACAGCCTGAAACTCGAATCTGTTATGCTCCAGGCGGATGGAGCCAATAACGGCTGCGTGCTGGTGACTCAAGTGGGAGGCGTGGAAAGCCGAGTCCTCTGCGGCTACCGCGAATGGAAAAAAGGACGAGCTCCGTTCTCCACCTATCCCAGCGAGGCAGTCGCTGCCACCGGCGCTTGGACCGCGAACGACACCTATGTCGTGAAGCTCTGCGCCACCGAAACCCCGTACGTGTTAACGATCAAACTGAAGATCGATGGCGATCGCCTGCTCTACGACTCGGAATCAAATGTTGCCTTCGGCCCCAGCAAGAGTCCGCAGTTAGTGGGTCAGGCAAACTGATATTTCTCTCGCAAGTCCCCTTCCTCTCCCCGTCACCGCCACGACGGGAGAACCGCAGGGGAGGGCTTTTCCTTCGCAGCCCGTGTGCCCTGCTTCTGTAGCGTCGTCCGTATCGGACGATTCGGGGCGGGGATGGGCCGATACGGCCCACGCTACAGAAGACAACCAACGCCACGACGGGAGAACCGCAGGGGAGGGGTTTAGCCGCGAAAAAGCGCGGCTAAACCCAGCTCGAGCTGTCTCCCTCCCCCTCGTGGCTTCACGCCTGGCTTCTATTTCTTCCGATTGCGAACGCGTTCCCACATGGCTCGGAAGTTCACGATCTGATACTCCTGGCTGCTGGAGAGCTTGAACCCATCTTTTTGGATTTCTTGCGCCAACCCCGGCATGTGCGCGGCTCCCCAAGGTACCATGACGGTTCCAGTTTCCGTCAGCGCGATATGAATTTCCTTCAACAGGTGTTCGTTGCGCAGTGTTAGGAGATCCCGCCACAGCTGCTCTGCCAGGCGCGGATATTGCCCCTTGGACATAAGATCCACCCATAACGCAAGACTGGGGCCCTTGGTGTGAATGAGCGTGAAGAGGTTCAGCAGTTCCAGCGTCGTGGCGGCGAACTGATCTACATCCACATCTGCCTGACGGGCGAGTCCCTGAGTGGGTTCGAAATTGTCATGCTGCTCCTCCAGACCGAGAGAATCGGCCACTCGCTTATAGCTGAGCTTGTTCTCGAGATGATGTTTTACATCCGTCACCCCTTCCAAAAGGATGATCGAGTTGGTTGGGAAACTCCTGGAAAGCTCCTCGTAAAACTTCGAATCACCGATGTGCATCATTGGGATCAGATGCAGTTCTTTGCCGTCGGCCCGGACATAGGTCTTGGCGCTCGAGGTGAGCCCATCGGCATGTAAGCCAAGAAAACTCCCGCTAAAATGATCGACCGCGAGATGAGCGCAAAACGAAAGATACAGAACCACCCCCGGCAGAAGCAGTCCGAGATTCACGGCCACGAAGCCAATCAGATTCCAGGCGCTGAAGAGCTTCGTCCCAAGATGCTCGGCACGAATCAAAGGCCAGCGAAGCCGGAAGCCACGCTGAGTGGAATGAAAGATCCATAGCCCGATGAGGATCTGAACCACATCGAACCCCATCGCGAAAACCGGCATTCGAGCAAAATAATAAATCAAAAACAAAGGGAGACTGAGGAGGACCACCGGACCGAGCAGCGTGACCGGCAGGAAGATCCGTTTCGGGATCCGCGGTGTCAGGCCGATGGCGATATACGTCACGATCCCGGTGAGAAAACAAAAGAAACCCGTGAGTCCCCGGATTCCACCCAGGATCCGAAATCCGCCAAGATGCAGAAGGTCATCTATGAGAGAAACCGCAGCATCGGCAAGGAAGAGCGCGAGCACGATGCTCAATAAAACGGCAGCGATGGGCGGTTTGAGGCTGGGAGGCTGGGCTTCGGTGACTAGATTCATCAATGGAGGCGGTTCGACCCGCTGCAGCAAGGTGGCAGACGCTGGTTAAAATGTCTCGCGGATTGATCGTGATTGCCAGGCCGTCGGCGATTTCGCTGAAGGCGGAAGTCGATCCACAGATGACGCCGAGTTGCGAGGATTGCTTGCCTCCCTTCTCCGATCTTCGTTCATTGGAATCCGCTCAGTCCGGTCCTGGAAATCGAGGATCGGGATACCGCTTCCCCAGAGAGAAAGCTGCTCCGCGTCGTCACCACCGTGGATTTTTTCGTCGAATAAAATCGCTCTCGTTCTCATAGGAACCAAAAAAATCTCTCCCCCGCACCCTGTGGTGCGGAGGAGAGATTCAAAGAAAATCCTACCAATACCGAGTAGAAGAATCAGGGCTTCGGGATACCGGGAAGCGATTTCACCGCGCCTCCACCGACCGCCTTGGCCGCTGCGAGCCCCTGCTGAATCTTAGCCTTCAGACCGTCCACCAGCTGCTGCTGCTCAGGCGCGAGTTTCAGGTCCGCGATCGACTTCAGGGAATCCTGAGCCTCTTGGAACTTGCCCTGCCCCACCAACTCCTGCGCCTTGCCCAGAGCCTCTTTCGCCTGCGCCATCACTTTATCGGCCGCATCGCTGGCCGCTGCGTTGGCCTGCGGCACCGCGTCCTTCGCTGTGACGGTTGCTTTGTCGATGACGTCAGCCATCGGCTTGGTTTCAGCCGAAGGTGCCGTGCTGGGCATCGTCGCAGTGTCTTTTTTTTCACCGCATGCGGTGAGACCCAAAACAACCGCAACCACGGCCAACGGAATAAGAGCAGATTTCATAGGTGGATATCGTAATTATTTAATGCGAACTAAGGTTTCGATGCTAGCGGGATACCGGTGGGGTGCAAGCGTGCAGAATAAAGTTCTCACAGGGGGACGGGCTGCTAACACACTCGACGTCCTGCGTGCTTCGGGCTTGAATCCGCTCAAGCTGTCAAACACATAGAGCCCTCATATGAAAATTATCCCTAAAGACTTTCTCGTGCGCCCCGGGCAGACGGTAAAACTCAACAAATGGCCCACGCTCGTGAAGCCATTCTATAAATCGAAGGAGCACTATCGCGAGTGCCTCGACGAGCACGTCTCAGAGCTCAGCTCGCTCCAGGAACTCCTCTATGCCTCGAACACCTATGCGGTGCTTCTCATTTTTCAGGCCATGGACTCGGCAGGGAAGGACGGGGCGATCCGACACGTCATGTCCGGAGTCAATCCGCAGGGGTGCCAGGTGTTCAGCTTCGCGCATCCGAGCGCTGAGGAGCTCGATCACGATTTTCTGTGGCGCACCACTCGATGCCTGCCGGAGCGGGGCCGTTTTGGAATCTTCAACCGATCCTATTACGAGGAGGTACTGATCGTTCGAGTGCACCCGGAGATTCTGCAGGCGCAACATCTGCCGCCCGAGGTCTTGGCCACCAAGGACATTTGGCGAGAGCGATATCATTCCATTGTTGGATTGGAGAATCATCTCAAACGAAATGGCACGCAGGTGATCAAATTTTTCCTGCACCTCTCCAAAGAAGAGCAGCGGCAGCGATTGCTGCAGAGAATCAACACGGCGGAAAAGAACTGGAAATTCAGCGCCGCGGACATCCAAGAGCGGAAGCTATGGGACCGCTATATGGAGGCCTATGAATCCTGTCTCGATGCCACCTCCACCGAGAGTGCTCCGTGGTATGTTGTGCCTGCGGATGACAAAAAGAACGCGCGGCTGATCATCTCTAAAGTCGTGGTAGAAACTCTTCAAAAACTGGACATGCGCTACCCTGAACCGAGCAAAGCTCATCGCCAGGAGCTCCAGTCGATCCGCAAGGCCCTGATGAACGAGAAGAGATGAGCCGAGGGTGGAAACTTCTGTAGCGCCGTCCGTATCGGACGATCCGAGCGGGGATGGCCTTGGGCTCGTCGAACGGATCGCCATGGGCCACGAGCCAACTCCGAGGTCAGCAGACCCGCTGCCGCAGCGAGGAAGCGTTGTTGGATTGAATTCATGTTGTGCAGAGG
>JAYTTC010000327.1:0-6348 GCA_043745255.1 Verrucomicrobiales bacterium | reverse complement strand
AGTATGATCCGACCGTTTGGTATTCGACGAATGGTGCTCCTTGCTTTTCTACCCCTCTTTGCTAGCCGAGCGATGGCCACAACCAATCCCGCCGAGTTGAATAGCGCTCCTTCGGACAGCGTGGTGGTGTTCAACGAAGTGATGTATCACCCCACGAACGATGATCCCTCGTTGGAGTGGGTGGAACTACACAACCAGATGTCAGTGGATGTAGATCTCTCAAACTGGTCGCTGGCGGGGGGTGTTCGATATCAATTCCCAGTGGGGACAGTCATTCCCGTGGGTGGATACGTGGTGGTGGCCGCAAATCCAGGACTTCTCCGGATCTCGCTGGGGGCAGAGGGTGTCTTCGGTCCCTGGACAGGGAAGCTCAACAATGCCGGGGATACGCTGGTGCTGCGCAATCACAATGGGCGTCCCATGGATCAGCTCACCTATCTCGATACACCTCCCTGGCCGCCGGGAGCGGATGGATCAGGTGCGTCGTTGTCGAAGATTCATCGGCTCACCGCCAGCGGGCCCGCAGTGAACTGGCAGGCAAGTCTGCAGGTGGGCGGCACACCGGGACGGGTGAACTTTGCTTCGCTCGAAGGCGAACCGCCTCCCATCGACATCTTCATTCGACGCGACACCGCATCACGCTACCGGGTTCCCTCCGCGGCAAGTCCATCGACTCCGGACTGGTTCGAGCTCGCCTTCAACGACGCGGAGTGGAATCCCGCCAACGCCAGCATTGGATTCGAACTCGCTGTGCCCGCCACAACCTCAAGCCATCCGCCGGAGCGTTACTATTCACTCGACGCCACGCTGCTCGACGGCTCTGGCAGCGGAGTGGAAGCGATCTCGGTCGGCACCACTTTTTCCACCAACGTCCCGCCCAACCTGGGGAAGACCTCGTCCGTTGACTTCCAAGGCACGAGTCAATACCTCGAGATTTCCGATCCCATTGATCCGGAGGCTTACACCGTCACGACATGGATGCGCGCGGAAGCGATTCGTCCCTCCAGCCTCGTGGTCCGCACCGACGCGAGTGGTCCGGCTTCGACGTGGTCTCATCAAATCCGGCTCGGCACGGGAGGCAAGCTGGAACACTACCTCTATGATGGCGGGGCGAGGACAGTGATCGGCACCACCGTGATCAAGCGAACCAATTGGTATCATGTGGCGATCACCTGCCAGAGCGGCGGGACGATGAAACTGTTCGTCAACGGTGTTCAAGAGGGGGCTTCACTCCCGGTCGGCACGGCCTGGACAGGGGGAGATCGGTGGCGCCTCGGGAGCAACTCGGGGGATAACCGCACCTACTTCGACGGCCAACTCTCGGAGGTCGGGATTTGGCACCAAGAGCTCTCCCTGGCAGAGATCGCACGACTTGCCCAGGGCGTGTCTCCGGTCCTGCTGCAGGGCCTTCGAGGAGTGTATGCCACCGACGTTAGCCAAGGATTGTATGGCGTGAACAGCTCGCTATGGATGCGCGTTCCTTTCCTGGTAAATCCCGGCGTCCGCTATGATCGGCTTTCCCTGGATGTTCAATATGCGGACGGATTCGTAGCCTGGCTCAATGGAGAGGAAATCGCCCGGCGCAACGCCCCAGCTTTAATCTCTTGGAACTCGGCGGCCACACGCGATCGCCCGCCACTGGATGCCATCCGCGCCGACAGCTTCGATCTCAGCCCGAACTTAAGCCTGCTTCGTTCCGGCCCGAACCTCCTTGCGATCCAGCTTCTCAACGCAACCTCAGGCGACAGCAACACGCTGTTCACTCCGCAACTTCGGGCGCGGCAGGCCTCCGATCAGTCGGATAGCCACTCCATCGAATTCAGCGAGATTCCACCGGCACAAGCCGCGCCATTTTGGGTGGAGTTGCACAACTATGGCGGACAGGCCATTGACCTCACCGGCATGCGTCTCCAGTCATCGGCCAACAAAAATTACACACTCCCAGCCGTCACCCTGGGATCTGGCGAATACTGGGTCTTCCAGGTCGGCCCACTCGGGCTTAAGCCCACGGTGGGCGATCGATTGCACCTACTGTCGGCATCGGGGACTGACCTTTTTGACTCGGTCGTGGTGGTCGGAGTTTTGCAGGCACGCAGCGCGGAGGCTCCGATCGGCGAGTGGCTCTTTCCCGCGCAGGCGACCCCTGGGAGCGCGAATCAGATCGAACACCATGAAGAGATCGTGATTAACGAGATCTTTTATCACGCACCTCCCAACTATCCCAAATCCGGCCGACCTGCTCAAACGACCAACACGCTCTTGCTGCCCTTCGACGCCGTATGGAGCTACGACAACTCCGGCACGGACCTAGGCAGCGCGTGGAAGGAAGTGAGATTTGATGATGCGGGCTGGCCCTCGGGTCCCGGTGGCCTTGGCACCGCGGCCGGAACGCTTCCGGTGCCTATCAAGACCCCGATTGTCGGAAACGGCCATACCAACTTCTACTTCAGAACCCGATTCCACTTCGACGGAATGAACCGGCCGTTCCAGGTTCTACTAACCTCCCTCATCGACGATGGGGCGATATTCTACCTGAACGGCACCGAAGTTCTGCGGGACAACATGACCAATGGAGCTGTGAGCTTCCTGACGCGCGCCGCGACCAATCGATCGGCATTTTCACTCTCGGTTCCCAGGCCCATTCCCACCAACGCGCTCGTGATAGGCGAAAACATCCTGGCGGTGGAAGTGCATCAGTTCACGGTGACAACGGCGGCAGATTTTCTTCTCGCCGCTCGACTGCACATCAGCGAGGAACTTTCCTCCGCCCTCCCCGGCGAGGAGTATTCCCAGAACGACGAGGAATGGATCGAGCTCTACAACCGATCGCAACACGCCGTGTCGCTTGCAGGCTGGCGACTTGCTGACGCGATCGACTTTCGTTTTCCGACCGGCATCGAAATGGCGCCGGCCTCGTATCTGGTGGTGGCTCGGGATGCTCAAAACCTCATACAGCGTTATCCCGACGTGGCGATCACTGGCAATTATTCCGGGAAACTGTCGCACACCTCCGATCGCATTCGCCTGCTGGATGCGCGGGGCAATCCTGCAAATGAAGTCCGCTATTTCAACGAGAAGCCCTGGCCCGCCGCACCAGACGCGGGAGGTTCGAGCCTGGAGCTTAAAGATCCGCGGGGAGACAATTCCGTTGCTGAAGCCTGGGCCGCCAGCGACGAAACAGCGCGCTCTCCCTGGCAACACTACGAGACCACCGTCACGGCCATTACCCCTGTGTTCTCGCCCGACCAGCTTAGCTATCCTTTCCACGAACTGCGTCTCTGTTTGCTCGATGCGGGAGAAGCCTGGTTGGACAATGTCTCGGTGATCGAAGAACCGAGTTTCGCGCCCCGGGAATTGATCCAGAACGGAAGCTTCGACACCGGCCTATCAAAATGGCGTGTGACTGGAAACCACAGCCACACGGTGACCGAGAACGATCCGGATCATCCGGGCAACCGCGTCATGCGCCTGATCGCCACAGGTGCGGGGAGCTATCTGGAGAACCTCATCGAGACGACCTTCAAGATCGGCACGGCCTTCATTCCCATCGTGGCCGGACGGGAGTATCGAGTCTCGTTCGACGCGAGGTGGATTTCCGGAACACCGCTGCTCCGCTCCGAGTTTTATTACAACAAAGTGGCTTTTACGACCCGCCTGGCAACGCCCGAGCGCCACGGAACGCCGGGAAGACGTAATTCGCGCTTCACCCCCAACTCCGGCCCCACCTATCGATGTCTGACCACCTCCCCGGTGGTTCCCAAGTATCGAATACCCATCGAGGTCAGCGCGCAGGCGAACGATCCGGACGGGATTGAGTCGATGACTCTGCGTTACGCAATCAACGGCACCAACTGGAAATCCCTCCCGATGCAGGCGGCCGACGGCTCGCTCTTCCGGGCCCTCCTTCCGGCTCAGACCAACGCAGTGCTCATCCAGTTCTACATCGCCGGGGCCGACAGTCTCGGAGCGACGACCGTATATCCAGCAGGGGGGACCAATTCGCGGGCCTACATCAAAGTCGACAATGCTCCTCCTCTAACAAAAGTTCCGCTGGTCCGCATTTTGATGGACCCGAGGGAGGCGGCACGACTGATGCAACTGACCAATCTGATGAGCGACGACACGCTAGAGTGCACCCTCGTGTTGGGCGACCGGGAAGCGCTTTACGGCAGTGGAGCGCGATTGCACGGAAGCATGTTCAGTCGCTCGGACCAGAACACCGTGGGGTTCAACGTCCAATTCCCCGCGGATCGTCCCTACAAAGGTGTGCGGACCTCGATGATCTGGCGGCGTCGGGATCATGGCGAGATCGTGACTCGTCACATGCTCGCCAACGCGCGCAATGTCCCGGGCAACTACGATGAGTTCATCCATCTCATCTCTCCTCTGCCCGGGAACGCTGGCATCGCGCGGGTCATCTTCGGAAACGACGACGGCATCTGGCTGAAGTCCCAATACGGAATATCGCCCCAGGTGTTCAAGATGGAAGGAATCCGGGAGTTTCAGGCATCCGCGGGGAATGGAATGGAGGGATACAAGCTGGCGCTGCCAATCGGGTGGCGACCGGAATTCGACCTCCGCAGCCTCGGCGATGATCAGGAGCAGTATCGCTGGAGCACCCTGATCTCGAATCACAGGGATCAGGACGATTATTCCCGCTACATCGCCATGGCCAAAGTCTTCGGTCTCACCGGAACCAATCTGCAACAAGCGGTGCCTGATGTCATGGACGTGGAGGAATGGTCGAAGATTTTTGGGCTGCAGAGCTTATGCGGCGTGGCAGATGTCTACACCGTCGAGAACCCGCATAATCTCGGCTATCTGGTCCGCCCGAGCGATGGGAAGGTGCTGGCGCTGCAAAACGATTGGAGTTTTTACTTCAACCGGGGCACCGGCGAGCCGCTCATCGGCGTCCAGAACCTCTCCAAGATTTTCAATCTGCAGGTCTACAAACGGGTTTATTACGGTGTCCTTCTTGACCTGATGAACACCACCTACAACAAGGCCTACATATCGCGCTGGACCCAGCATTACGGCGAGCTCGCCGGGGAGAGCTACACCGCGTTCAACGACTACATCGCTCAACGCTCCGCTTTCGCTCGATCGCAGTTTCCAAAACCGATTCCTTTCCAGATCACTACCGGCGACGGACAGGACGTGGTCACCAACACAGCAGCGATCACCCTCACCGGACGCGGCTGGATCGATGTGTATCAGATCGTACTGATGCCCTCATCGAACCTCCTCAATGCTGCCTGGCTGGATATCGATCAATGGCAAACCCAGGTGGCGCTCGTGCCGGGAACCAATGACCTCTCTTTCACGGCCTATGATCGATCGGGGGCAAAGGTGGGATCAGCCAACTTGCGAGTCATCAGTAGCAGCACAGATCGGCCGCAACACGATGCGCTTCGAATGAGCGAGATCATGTATCATCCGCCCTCCCTCACCGACGTGGAACGCCAGGCTGGCTTTACCGATGCCGAGCAGTTTGAGTTTGTCGAGTTGGTGAATATTGGTGAGGTGCCGATCTCGCTCAAGGGAGTCCAGTTCACCGGCGGCATCCGATTCCTCTTCACGGGATCGCCGGTCGCTCAGCTCGATCCGGGACAGCATCTCGTGGTGGTGCGCAATCCGTCCGCGTTTCAGGTCCGATACCCCACAGTGGGAGTCATCGCGGGAACTTTCACTGGTTCGCTCGACAACGGAGGCGAGTCCTTGCGGCTGGTCGATCCCTATGGGGCGGTGATTGAGGAGTTCGCTTACGGGGATTCCGGAGCTTGGCCATCAAGCGCTGATGGAGATGGAAGCTCGTTGGAGCGTATTTCTTTTGTTGGCGCGGCGGGCAATGCAGATGCCTGGCAGGCCAGCACGGACTGGGGCGGCAGCCCCACAGGGCCTGTTCGGATCTCGGCTCGGCTCGAAGCCCAGCTGACGAGTGCCGACTCGATCGATCTGAGATTGGTCATTCCTTCCGGAGCCGCTTACCAATTGGAATATCGGGACCGGCTCGATACGGGTGCCTGGCAATCCATGGCTCTGATCCCGAGCTTCACCACTCCCAGGGTCGAGCACCGGATCGATTCGATAGGGTCGGCCACCCGGTCGCGCTACTATCGGCTCACGCGATAGGGGGCGACTGTTGCACCTTTTGGATTTGTGATTCGAGACTGCTGCCCGCCCCCCTTCGTGTCTGCCGCCGTAGTTCTGTAGTGTGGGCCGTATCGGCCCATCCCCCCGGCCGGATCGTCCGATACGGACGACACAACAGAAGCCGGACTGCAGTTCTGTAGCGTGGGCCGTATCGGCCCATCCCCCCGGCCGGATCGTCCGATACGAACGACGCTA
>JAYTTC010000326.1:0-1745 GCA_043745255.1 Verrucomicrobiales bacterium | reverse complement strand
TCCGCTCCGATCTCGCTTACCCAGATTGCCGTGACCGTTTGGTTGAGGCTCCCTCCTTCGATAACTCGTTTCGTTGCAGGCAGCCCTCCGATCACTCTAAGAAGTCGTACCTGAACCGAGGAGAGGCGGCTCAAATGGTGCACGATGGAGCATTTGCGAGCGTTCCCAGACTGAACCTGCAGGCCGCACGCCGCAAACACCCTCCCGAGATCTTCGATCTTCCGCTTGTCGGCCTCGAACGACACCCGATCCGCGATCAACCGAAACGTGGCGACCGCCACTTCAGACTCAAACCACGTGGGATCGATCGCCGACGACTCGATGTCCTCCAGACGCTGCTGCAAAGCCGCAAGCATCCGCTGGAGATTCTTCAGGCGCATCGCATCGGCTCCGTCAAAGAGCAGATGATCGAGCGCGCCACCCACCTGCGGAATGGAGGTGATGATCGCCCGAACGACCGACATCCAACCTGGCAGATATCCCGCGAGTGGCTTCTCCTTTTCCATTGCGTGAGTCCTTTCCGTGTTGTCCTTCCAAGGGCCATTCATGCGCACCCTCGATGCGCATTCCGTCGTAACAGGCAGAGCGACTGCTCCCGGACCTTCTTCCGAGCAGCCATCGAGCAGGAGAGCAGCGTCATGGCCGTCGTGCGCTCGACAACCACTCGTTGGCCGACAGCCGGGCGATTTCCACCGGCGTCGCCGCGAACTCTCCGCCGACTCGGCGCGGCGCATCGCAGCTCGCAGAACGAAGGCGGCACATCCGGCCAGCAGCCAGGCCGACATCGGCCAAGCACCTTCGCCGCGTCAGCGACCGGGGTTGGTGTCTCCACTCTTTTTTTCCATTTTTGCCCTTACCACGCCTCGCATGGCTAATATGGATGCGTTACCAGAATGCAACGAATCGCTGGTACAAGGAAGGCGCGATCCGCGGAGATGATGTAGTCCTCCCCTTCGACTAAGCCATCGGTTATCCGCGAACGAGCGACCTTCGCAGCTGCACCTCCCGTTAAGACTCGCGGAAAGGAGAGGTGCCAATCCTGCCCGTGTCGAATCTGAACATCGACGGGTACCAGGGACACAAGCAACGCGGCGGTGACCAACAATACACCCGGCCTGAGGAGATAGTGATTCGAGCCCCTCAGTAGGGCCAGGATGATAACAGCAAGCCCGAGCACCAACACAAGTGAGCTGACCATTCTGCCCGATCCGAGAGTGAGCACCACGACCAATGCGAGCCCCACCCAGGAGCTCAGGCTTAGTTTTTTTTCTGGCGCACTCATGGTGACTACTAGTCAGGGCGTAACCGACGGATTAGTGATGCCATTGATCTGCATTTGGTTGGCTTGATCCTCCAGAAAATCATCATCACCCGTACCCTGACCTATACGCGTCAAAAGTAAAGACTTCGAACCGGTCCATCCGATCGCGCGCATGAAATCTGACTCTACCTGGTAGGCCTCCACCTCGCCGTAGGGCCACCAGCTTGTATACCAATGTTCGTGACTTAGGCCCCGAAGCGGGGTGACGATCTCGGTTGAGTGAGTGGTTTCGTGGATCACCAATGCCGCGAAGTTCCTGTCATCAAGCTTTAGGGCGGCCGGGTCGAGCAGCGTGCGCCGGTATGTGAAGAGTGTATCCCCGTAAGCAGCAGCCATTGTGAACTTGCGGAAGTTCATTTTTGCCGCACGGACGGCGTAGCTCCTGAAGCGGCCATTCCCGGCACTGGAAATCAGCTGGATCGCA
>JAYTTC010000325.1:0-6359 GCA_043745255.1 Verrucomicrobiales bacterium | reverse complement strand
AGCAGCCTGTCGCGACGATTCCTAAGGGATAGCTCACCACAAACGAACTCCTCAGCCGGACTCACGTCCGGTGGGGACAAGTCCGACAGGCTGCTAGGTCAAAAGCCCCCCCTTTTTTGCGACAGCGGACAATGGCTGCTGGAATCTTTCGCGGCCCGGGCCTAGGCTTCGAGCGATTGACAACGGATGCCGCGATTTTGAGTGCGTTGCGAGGGGCCCAAGGGGAAGGGGTTTCTGGAGCTGCTTTGTCTGCGCAGCTGGGAATCAGTCGTGCCGCGATCTGGGCAAGGATCGAGGAGTTGAGGCAGCTGGGGTACGAAATCGAGGCCAGCCCCCACGCTGGCTATAGGCTGACCAATGTGCCCGATGTTCTTCACGGCGACGATCTCATGACTCGTCTCCATCATCCGAGAGTGGTGGGTCGGGATATTCGCGTTTTCAAGGAGACCACTTCGACCAATGATGTCGCCGAGAAACTTGCACGCGACGGCGTTCCGGAGGGTGTGGTGGTGTTTGCTGAATCACAAACCAAAGGACGAGGCCGCTTGAGTAGAAAATGGGAGTCGAGTGCCGGAAAGGGACTCTGGTTTTCTCTCCTGCTCCGTCCGAAGATGCAACCACAAGCCGCCACGCGTATCACGATTGCAGCGGCCGTTTCCTTAGTGAGAGCGATTCAAAACCGAACCGGCCTCGAGGCAGAAATTAAATGGCCCAACGACGTTCAGATCGGTGGCCGAAAAGTCGCCGGCATCCTGACCGAGCTTTCGGCGGAAGTCGACTCGGTGCGGCATCTGATTCTGGGGGTCGGCGTGAATGTGAACCAGACTCTCTCGGACTTTCCCGACACGCTGCACGCCATCGCGACTTCCCTCCGAAGAGAATCCGGGCAGTTCGTGGAGCGTGCGGCGCTCGCCGCCCGGATTCTGGAGGAGTTAGAACTCGACTATGAGAGGATCCGATCGGGCCGTTTTGAGGAGGTGGCCAATGAGTGGGAGCGGCACTGCTCAACTCTCGGAAAATCGGTCCGCATTCAGGTAGGCGATCGAGTCGTGCAGGGTCGAGCTGAGGCGCTTGACCGTGAGGGAGCACTGCTGCTGCGCTCTCATCATGGCAATCTGGAAAGGATTCTCGGCGGTGACGTCACGGTTCTTAACTAGATCGAGAGTGGAAGCCAAAGGTATGCTGCAGCTGCTATTGCTGGACATTGGAAACACCAATACTCATGTCGGATGGGCTCGGGGAAAGCGAATTCTTCGCCAAGTCGATATTCCCACTTCGAGCTGGGCATCGGGCAAAGCAATCGTTGCGCTCAAGCGCTTCGTAGGTTCCGCGACGGTCGACGGGGCGTCTCTTTGCAGTGTGGTGCCCTGGGTGACTCCGCTCGCGATCGACGCCTTGCGTCGAGGGTGGCATGTGGAACCCCTCACGCTCACGCACCGCACACTGAAGGGAGTGGGAATTGACTATCCCAAACCGGCGACCATTGGCCCCGATCGTCTCTCCAACGCTCTCGCCGTTCATCAGCGATTCGGAGCACCGTCTCTGGTGGTGGACTTCGGGACCGCCGTGACTTTCGACGTGGTGGATCGGAGAGGGAAATACGTGGGTGGAATCATCGCGCCAGGTCTCGCAGCGATGACCGACTATCTCCATGAGAAGACTGCCTTATTACCACGCATCCGCATTCGTGAGGTGAGGAAGGTGGTGGGCAAGAATACCGAGCAGGCAATGCTTATCGGTGCCGTTCGCGGATATCGTGGACTGGTGCGGGAGCTTATCCTTCAGATTAAAGCTGAGCTCCGGACCCGGAACCTCCCAGTGATCGCGACCGGGGGTTACGCGCGTTTGATGGCGGCGGGCTTGCCCGAGATTACTGCCGTGGAGCCCCTTCTGACCCTCGAAGGACTTCGACTGCTCTGGACCACTGTAGCGTCGTCCGTATCCGCCCATCCCCGCCGAATCGTTCGATACGAACGACACTACAGAAGCCGGACTGGAGTTCTGTAGTGTGGGCCGTATCGGCCCATCCCCGCCCGGATCGTTCGATACGAACGACGCTTCAGAAGCCGGACTGTGCCGGGACCCATGGGGCGATACGACCCACAATGAAGAGGAAACTCGATAGAATGTTAATGCGCGGAGAGAGGAGTGGCAAAAGAAGAAAATAATCCGCGTTAATCGATGAAATCCGCGGAGACTCCTTTTTCCGTCGTTTCAAATCCCCTCGTGAATCCCACTTGCAACTCCGTTCCCAGCTCCGGAAAGTAGCCATTAAATGAATCGTATCACGGAACGTTTTGATCGGCTGAAGCAGCGCGGAGAAAAAGGCTTGGTTGTGTATATCGGAGCGGGAGATCCGGACTTGACGGCGACTCTGAATCTGGCGATCGCCTTCGATCGCGTGGGAGTGGACGTACTCGAGCTGGGGATTCCCTTCAGCGATCCTCTGGCCGACGGGGTGGTGAATCAGCTCGCCGCCCAGCGTGGATTGGAATCCGGCACCACTCCTCCCAAAGTGTTTGAAACGGTGAAGGCCATCCGCCGCGAGTCTTCCATCCCGATCGTTTTCTTCATTTATTTCAACCTGCTCCACAAGTACGGGCTTGAGCGTTTTATTCGGGACGCCGCCCAGGCCGGGGTGGATGGCTTGCTAGTGCTCGATCTGCCGCCCGAGGAATCCGGCAACTATGCCGAGTTGATGAACCAGTCCGGACTTGCTCCAATTTTCCTGATCGCTCCCACCACGCCAGAGGATCGCGTTCAATCGATCGTCCGCCACGGGGTTGGTTTTCTCTACTACGTGTCGCGAGAAGGGGTCACGGGGATGCAGGCGAAGGTGTCGGATACCATCAGCTCCATGACGACAATGATCCGCAAGCACACCCCATTGCCGATCGCGATCGGTTTCGGGATTTCCAATCCAGAACAGGCACGCGAGGTGGCAGCCTATGCGGAGGCCATCGTGGTCGGCAGCGCGGTGGTGAACCAGATCGCGGCGAACGGGCGAAGCCCAACCCTGGTGGATCAAGTCAGTGGATTCGTCCGCATTCTCGCCGAAGCCATCAAACGTCCCGCCCGGTGAGCGATCTTTTTCCTTCGGAGTTGCCGCCTCTGCGCCAACGCGCGCCGCAAAACCGCACGCTGACGATGACCCCAGAGGAGCGGACTCGCTATCGGAGTCAGCTGCTGAAGCGACCGGTGGGTCCTAGTTTGCCGGAGGTGCTCGATCAAGTCTTCTGTGCTGACCTCATCGAGATGGCACCGCAACTGCCGCGAGCCTTCGTGGATCTGTTGATTCTCGATCCACCGTATAACTTGACCAAGAAATTCGGGGGTCAGACCTTTCGCTCACGATCGCTTGAGGAGTATCGGGTCTGTTTTTCGGAATGGTTGCGGCTGCTGTTTCCCTTGTTGAAGCCGGATGCCTCGGTGTATGTCTGCGGCGATTGGGCGATTGGCGGCGTGCTCCAGTCCCTCCTCAGCGAGCACTGGATCGTTCGCAATCGCATTACCTGGGAGCGGGAGAAGGGGAAGGGGGCGAGTCGGAACTGGAAGAATTCGAGTGAAGACATCTGGTTCTGCACCGTTTCGGACGACTACTTTTTTGATGTGAACGCGGTGAAACTGAAACGGCGCGTGATCGCTCCTTATCGGGACGATGGACAGCCAAAAGACTGGACGGAGTCCGAGGACGGAAAGTTTCGGCTGACCCACCCCTCAAACCTCTGGACCGATCTCACGGTGCCATTTTGGTCGATGCCCGAGAACACCGATCATCCGACTCAAAAACCGGAGAAGCTTCTGGCGAAGCTTCTCCTCGCAAGTTCGCAGCCGGATGCGGTGGTGCTGGATCCCTTCCTCGGTTCGGGTACGACTGCGGTGGTGGCTCGCAAGCTCGGCCGGCATTTCGTCGGAATTGAGCGTGAGGAGGAGTATGCCTGTTTGGCGCTGAAACGATTGGAATTTGCGAGGGCCAATCCTGCCATCCAAGGTTTCCAGAGAGGGGTCTTCTGGGAGAGAAACTCACTTCCTGCTCAGAGCTTGTGAGTTCGGTCCGACGCCGAGGCGGGGGCGTTGGTTTCCTCTGACCTCATTCGCTCGTTTTTCCGGACTCTCCGCAGCTTGGACTCGAACTGCTTGCGCTGCTCAGCAGTCAGCTCTTGACCCACATCCGTGCGAAGGCGGAGGAACTCTTCCTGAACTTCGGGACCGACCAATTCCCAAATCACGCGCGTGCGGTCCTGGCTCTCGCGGATATGAACGTCGACCTTCTGTTTCTGCTCCTCTGACAAGCCGAGTTCATGGGTCATGCGACGCACCACTTCATAACGTCGACCATCGGGCATGATTGGGGGAGGTGCGGGGGCGCGCGGGACCGGCAGGGAAGAGTTGATGGAAGCGTGAGGGAACAGGACCCCTGCAAAAAAGCCGGTGCAGAAGATGACCAACGCCGCGAGAGTCACTTTCCACGCGCTCATAGGCCCTCTTCGTTGGAATCTGGAGTATCGAGGGCATCCACCACGGCGACTTCAAGATCATCGCCGAAGAGGCCGGAGGAGTCCGAGTAGTGGCTCGGTGAAGCGAAGTTCCAAATCGCTACCAAACCGAGGACGGCAAGGCAGGGAACGCTGGCCTTCCAGAGTCCCCGGCTCCATGCGATCCAGGGATCGAGCGCTGGCTGGGACTGCCGTAAGCGGGCGAGGATCCGCTGTTCGAAGGCATAGGGCACATCGATGCGAGGCGGATGGGAGCGCGCGGCACCGATGAGCTTTCTTTGCAGTTCGTTCAGATTCATAACAGCCTACACGTCTCGGACGGCTGGGATCGCCATCGGGTTACACATACTTGTCCCGCGCCACACGGCGAAGGCATTTCTTCATCTCTGCCCGGGCGCGAAAGGCCCTGACTTTCACTAGAGGGACCGACCAGCCGGTGAGCGCTGCGATTTCTTTCACGGATCGATCTTCAATTTCGAGCAGAGTGATAATCATGCGGGATGCGGGGGCAAGCTGCTCCAGTAGTCGTTCCACCAGCAGCTTGGCGGCTTCCGCATCCTCGGGAGCGTTCTCAGGGTCCACCGCAAAGCGCTCAAGCCAATCTTCCTCTTCCCGACTCATATCGGTGAAATGATCCTCGCGGTTTCGCTGGTGCTGTCGGAGGAAATCGTAACAGGTATGAACCGCCAACCGCATGAGCCAGTGTTCAAAGGGAGCGTCGCCGCGCCAAGAGGAGAGCTTCTGGAATGCTTTGGACCAGATCTCCTGGACGATGTCCTCGATCTCGCTTTCTCGACGCGCGTAGCGGCGGGCGGTGCCGAAGAGACGTGGAGAATAGCGCTTCACCAGCGGCTCGAAACGGCTCGAGTCCCCTTTGAGAACCTCGGCAATCAGCTCCGCGTCGGCTTTTTCCACAGCTACGCACCCGATTGCGCTCAATTTTTTCTCTTCTTATCAGGCGACGCGGAGCCGTCCTGCAGTTTGCTGCGTTGGAAGTTCTTGGAAAGCTCCTCCAGTCGCTTAAGCGATGCCTCCTCTTCCGGCGAGAGCGGACCAGCCTTCTGTTTCTTGTGCAGGACTTCAAGCCGCTGTTGCAGACGCTGCTGGATCACTTGGCGTCGCTGCTCTCGTTCGGCGGGTGTCAGCTCCTCCTTGAGCTTCACGGCGCGATGCTCCTTCAGCTGCTGGATGCGTGCCTCCCTCTCGGCGGGAGTGAGCCGCTGGAGCTCCTCGCGTGTCGGGACGGAGGACGGTGTCTCGGAACGAGACGTCGGCGCGAGATTGGTGGGGGATCCGAGCGGGGCAGCCTTCAGCGGAGCAGGGGGAGGTGCGAGAGCTTCGGCGTGACTTAGATCTGCGCTACTGCCGACAAAGAATAGAGCGAGGGCTCCGCGCGCGGACTTCAGGAAGCTTGGGAAATGCGGTGTCATCGTCATGTTCAGATTCCGATCAGAGGTCACTTCAATCTTCATGACAGACGGGAGGGGATCCGTCCAGGTTACCGATCACACCGGCTTTCGAAGGCCGACCGCCTGTTCTAGCTGCAGACTAAAGTCTCGCAGGCAGGCAACGATTTTGGGCGGTTGCTCGTTGAGCGTGAGGAGCATTTTCGCAGTCGTGGCGGGGTTCATCCGGATTAGCTCCGAGGCTGCTGAAACAAGCGAAAGCGCGTTATTGATGTCATGTCGCGCGATCGCAAGCTGCTTCAGCAATCTGGCAACGTCCTGCGGTGACATCGTGACTGGCTCTGTCGGCGAAACCATATTCCTGGGTATGCAGGTTCTATGCCGGTAGGGGGCAGTCGACTGCGCGGGGTCTGGCACGAGAACTGTTAGCTGGCGCAGTCGTGCTCGAGACCTCAAT
>JAYTTC010000324.1:0-1753 GCA_043745255.1 Verrucomicrobiales bacterium | reverse complement strand
CATTCCGTGGTTCGCGTGATACTCACCGAATTCCTTGCTGAGATCGCGATGCCACAGCTGCTTTCCCGCCCAGTCTACACAACCAATGTACCCCGTGCCAAACCGCACCCAGATACGTTGGCCGTCGGAAACCGGAGAGGGGGTCGCCATGTTATGCAGGTCGTGCGCATGAGATTTCCCTGTCGAAAGCTCCGAATCCCAAATCACCGCGCCGGTATCGCGCTGGATCGCGACAAGGTGCATCCCCGTGTCTTCTGTCTGGAATGTCAGGTAAACGCGGTCGCTGACGACTATCGGAGAGGAGGCCCCTTTGCCTCCCGGAGTATAGGCCCATCGAATATTTTCGGTTTTCGACCACCGAGTTGGAAAGCCGGTCTCCAAGCTAACTCCGAGTCCGTCGGGGCCGCGCCAGCAAGGCCAGTCGGCTCCCAGGGCGGCACGCGAGCCAAGAATCAGGATCGAGGCGATAAAACTGAGCGAATTCCGATGCTTCATAAATTGGATATTGACCTCGATTTGTGGGCAAAGCTCATGACGAAGGCGAGATTTTCTTGAAGGAAAGAAAGACCGCGCCGATGAGCCCGATGTGAAGTGGAGAGTTCATTTTGGCGCGTTCCTTCTCTGTCTAACCCTGCTGGGGTGCAAGGGGGATGCACGTCGCATGGAGCACCCCGAGAACACCGCCGGACGTTACAGGTCGCAGATCGCGGCGGCACGACGCCTACTGGAGCAGAAGGAAGACTGGGCCGATCGCGTGGAGTGGGAGGTTCAGAAGCATGGCAACGAATGGCACGTTTTCGCCTGGCGCATTGAACATCCGAAGGAAAAGGGCCCCATGCGTTATTTGCCGTGGGGATACTCGCTAATCATCCTGGACAATCGCGAAGTTGCGATCAACTACCACAAGCGAGGCTGAGCTTTGGCGCAGCAGTGCTAGGCTGGCTACTAGTGACGATCGCTGCACAGTGGCTGCGCCCATTTGACCGCTCTGGTCATCTTCAGGCCGCCTCAACCCACACCCGGCGGAGAGCCCATCCGACGCAGTAAACCCTCAACACCGTGTGCCTCATCGCCGAGGGCGAAGAGGCGATCGGCAACATCGTTCAAAGCCCGCCGTGCTTGCTGAAACCGATCTCCGAGCGTCTCGAATACTCCCGCCAAGTGATAGCGCTCGGCGAGTCGGTGGTGGCTAGCCTCTCGGAAGCTGGACTGTCCTAGCGCCTCGAAATAGGTGATGTCAGGGAAACCCTTTCGTTCGGCCCGTCGACGGATCCTCTCCGGAAATACCCCAGTCATGAAGAGCGACTGGTTTCCCATGTGCGCCCGCAGGAGGAATCGAGTGGGATCATCGGCGGCATTCAATGCGCCAAGCATCTCGAAGAAGTAATTGAGCGACTGTTTCTGACCTGGGACTCGCGCGTGCAGGTTTTCTTCCCGTGAGAATTCAGTCAGCATCTCCGCAACATAGTCGGCCACCTCCCGTCCCTCGATTCCCGCACGGCGGAGCGCGTGGCGAACGAGTACGTAGAAATAGAAGTGAGAGGAAACCCGCAGACAACCCCTCATCTCGAGTAGCGCGTGCAGAAGCGAGTCATTGTCCAGCAAGAGGTCTCGCGAGGACTCATCGCCCAGCAACTGAGTCAGAAACTCGGACTCACTTGAGCGTTTCCCCAGCACTCCGGTGATGAACTCTATGTCTTCGGCAGTGAACTGCACTCTGCAGTTCGGGGTAATTACCTTCATAAGCGCCTTA
>JAYTTC010000323.1:0-1761 GCA_043745255.1 Verrucomicrobiales bacterium | reverse complement strand
TAGGCATCAATTTTATTGATGTCGCCCCGTTCTACGGCTCCGCCCGCGCCGAAACAACTCTCGGCAAAGCGCTCAAAGGAATCTCGCGAGAAAAATTCCTGATCGCCACCAAGGTCGGCCGCTATGGCCCCGCTGGAAAAGATTTCGATTTCTCGGCGGATCGAGTGAATCGCAGCGTCGACGAAAGTCTGCGACGTCTCAAGCTCTCGCACATCGATCTCATCCAGTGTCATGACGTTGAATTCGCGCCGCTCCCCCAACTGCTCGAGGAAACCCTCCCGGCGCTTCAAAAGTTGAAGACCACCGGCAAGGTCAGGCATATCGGCATCACTGGGTTTCCCTTGGAGATCCTGAAAAAAGTGAGCGAGAAAGCAGCCGTCGACACCGTCCTGTCCTACTGCCGCTTCTGCCTGACCGATACTACCCTGGTCAGACTCGTCTCGCATCTCAAGGCGCGCAACGTCGGCATCATCAACGCGTCTCCCTTCGCGATGGGCCTGCTCACAGAGAAAGGCCCGCCGATCTGGCATCCAGCACCGGCCGACTACCGCGATGTCTGCGCTGCAGCCGTGGCACACTGCCGCAAGAAACGCCGCGATCTCGCCAAACTGGCTCTCCAGTTTGCCATTTCCAATCGGGATATCGCCACCACTCTGGTCGGAACCTCCAACCCGAAGAAGCTTAAGAACGATGTTCGTTGGATCGATGACCCGATCGAAGAGGAACTGCTCGCCGAGGTGAAGGCGGTGCTGAAACCCTTCCTGAATCGCCCCTGGGTCTCCGGACTGGAGACCAACGCGTGATGGAGTCTGGGGTGGAGCTCTGCGTCCTCGTCCCTCTATTCAATGAGGCCGAAAACGTGCTGCCGCTTTCACAGGAGATTCTGACCGCCCTCGCCCGACAGAGCCGATCGTTCACCATCCTATTCGTCGACGATGCCAGCCAGGACGACACCTGGGAGCGAATCCAAGAGGCGCATCGACTGGATGCTCGGGTGAAGGGCATTCGACACGCCCGCAATGCCGGACAGAGCGCCGCCCTCTGGACAGGAATTCAGAACTGCCAAAGCCCGCTGATCGCCACCATGGACGGAGATCGACAGAACGACCCCGCCGATCTCATCCGCATGCTGCAACAGCTCGAGAACCTCGATTTCGTATCCGGCAGACGCACGCAACGGCAAGACAGCTGGGTGCGGAAAGTTTCATCCCAGATGGCTCGGGTCGCGCGCCGAATCGCGCTCGGGATTGATTTTCAGGATACCGGTTGCGCGCTCCGCGTGTTCCGCCGCGAGGTGCTCGCAGGTCTTTTCGGGTTCAACGGACTGCATCGCTTCCTGCCCGTCCTGGTGCACAGCGACGGATTTCGCACCGCCGAGGTCCCTGTGAGCCACCGTCCCAGAGTCGCAGGCGTGTCGAAATACGGAATCTGGAATCGGCTCTGGCGGGGGATCGTCGATCTGTTCGCCATGGCCTGGTATCAGCGTCGACGCCTGCCACGACAGGAACACTTGGATCGAGTGGATTAACTGGAGTCGGTGGTTTTTCTGAGGTGAGTTGGGCGGCAGGTAGGATTGAGACAAAGCTGCGCCCTAAAGAAGGCTCGGTTGAATCACTCCCGTCGGGTTTATTTAGATTTTTTCTGCACAGTTAACACGGCGGAGAGCTCCTCCAAGCTCACCCAACCCATCCAGTAAAGCTGGAGAGCTTCCCATTGGCGCTTGCTGGGCTTGCCGCCGGTCCACAGCACCAGCAGGACCGA
>JAYTTC010000322.1:0-6425 GCA_043745255.1 Verrucomicrobiales bacterium | reverse complement strand
CACCGAAGGACCGGTGATCCGGGGTAGGACGAACCATGGACCGATCACAAAAACGATGTCTGCTCGCCGCGGCCGGAGGCCATGTCTTCCTGTTTCTGGTGATGGCATTCGGATCGGCCTTTCTCAACCATCGGCCGGATGCTGATGAGTTGCCCAAAATGAAGTTCGTCCCCACCCTCCTGATCGAGCAAATGCTCGCGGGCGGCGGCGGAGTTCCAGATCGACCGATCACCGATGAAGCGCCCGCAGGAGGCTCTGCCGCTCCAGTACCCGCCGCTCCCCCAATTCCCGTTCCTCCGGCTCCAGATCCGGAGCCGGCTAAGATCGTCGAACCGACGCCATCGCCCACGCCACCCGATCCCACGCCTCCCCCCCCGGTGCAGGCAAAGATCCAGACCCCGCGTCCGACCCCGGTCACTCCGACTAAGAAGCAGCCGAAAGTTGAGAAAACCAAACCGACTCCCGAAGCTACCGTAAGACCCGTCGCCATCGCTAAGCCGTCCCTCAAAAAAACCACCCCCGAGATTGATCTCAATCATGTGGTGACCCGCCCGAACGACGACTCCCAGAGAAAAAAAGAGGCGGCGGATAAAAAAGCACAGGCGAAGGCTCAGGAAGAAGCGGATCGACAGGCTCAGAAGGCCTATGCCGATGCCAGGGCGGCTGGCGAAAAGCGTCGTAGTGCGGTTGCCTCCAGCCTCGCCGCCCTCGGAGAAGGCTTTTCCAAAGACACCGGAGTGAAGGTCGACATCGGCGGACCGGGGGGCATGGCTTACGCGAACTACGGCGCGTTTGTGGTGAAGGTCTACGACAAAGCTTGGCAGCTTTCCTCAGGCTTAGGCGATTCCGACAGTACCACCGAGGTGTCCGTCACTGTCCTGCGCAACGGAGATATTCTCAACGCCCGCATCACTCGTAAATCAGGCATGCCCGCGCTCGACAAGTCTGTGGAGAGCGCTCTGGCCGCAGTCAAAAGCATACACCGCGCCTTCCCTGAAGGCTCGACGGATGAGCAGCGGACTTTCACCATTCGTTTCAATCTCAAATCCAAACGCCAAACCGGATGAACCTGTTCCCTATCTCTCGCTTCCTTTGTTTACTGGCCCTCGGGCTGGCACTCCCCCTCCCCACGATCAAGGCAGAAACCCTGGATGTAAATCGCGAGACGGTAAACGGCTTCCCAAAAGCCCTCCCCATCAGCCTGAGCGGTTACCCGAGTGACGTGGACGCGGTGCTAAAAAACGATCTCCTCTTCATGGGAATCGATGCTGTTTCGGAAGACAAAGCCGAGTATGCGCTCTCCGGGAAGAGCGATGGCATCCAGGTAGAAGGCACCCTGCTCAATAAGATCAACAAGAACTACCTGCTACGTCAGGCGTTCAAGGGCGGTAACTCCCGAGCTCAGACTCATGCGCTGGCGGATGCGGTGGCCGTCGCGCTGGGACGCGGGCCAGGTATCGCACAAACCAAAATCGCCTTCAAAGCACAGCGCGGCACCACTCGAGAAATTTTCATCGCCGACTTCGACGGCCAGAACACCATCCAAGTCACCCAGGACAACACTATTTCAGCGGCCCCCGCCTGGGCCGGCCGAACCGCGCTCTACTACACCTCCTACAAACTGGGAAACCCGGACATCTATTATCATAATCTGAGCACCGGCGAGCGACATCCTGTGGCCCGTTACCTCGGACTCAACACCAGCGCCGCGATCTCTCCGGACGGCAAACATCTGGCGATGATCCTGAGCAAGGGTGGAAACCCGGATCTCTATGTCAGCGATCTGAACGGGGGCAATCTCCGACGCCTGACCAGCACCGTCGAGGAAGAGTCCTCACCGTGCTGGTCGCCCGACAGCCGCGAGATTTGCTACACCTCCAAGAGCAGCGGCGCGAACCGACTCTACCGTCTCCCGCTAGAGGGCGGAGCCGCGCGGGTCATTCCTACCGTTGGGGTCTCGAACTGCACCGAGCCTGACTGGTCTCCGGACGGCAAATGGATCGCCTTCACCTCGCAGGCGGGATCCTTCCGAATCTGCATCGTCGATGCCAACAAAGGAGGAGATGCCTATGTCTTGGAGAGCGGCGAAGACCCGACCTGGGCGCCGAACTCGCGCGCTATTTTGTTCGTCCGACGTCAAAACAATAACCGAGTGCTCTCTCTGCTTGACGCTGCTAGCAAACGCGTCAAGGATGTCGCGCGCGTTTGGGAGAGCACCTCGCAACCGAGTTGGTCTCGATAAGCTCTCATCTCCACCTTTGGCATGAAAAAAAACGTCCTCACTCAAAACGTAATGGTCCTGTTCCGGCTGCTGCCGGTGATTCTCATTTTGGTCTTGGCTGCTTCCGGCTGTAGCCGCAGAGGGCAATGGAGCACGGTGATCCCGGGTCGCGCGGCCGGGGTCAGCGATGGCTCGCTTGCCGGCACAGACCGACAAGGTGGAAGGAATCCCAACGGGGACGGGTTCAACGTTCCTCCGATCAACGGAGGCAACAACCCAGGTGCGAACGTCACTCCGATCCCCGATGTTACGACTGGCCAGGTGCCCACCGACCCCACTGGTTCAGGCCGTTATAAATTTGATGACACCATCCCGGACGCCTCCAAATTCGCCGCTCAGACGGTTTACTTCGACCTCGATAAAGCCAATATCAAGTCGGGTGAGGTGGAGAAGATCCGCACCGTAGCCAGCCATCTGAAAGCCAATCCGACTCATCTTCTGGAAGTGGACGGCCACTGCGATGAGCGAGGTACTGAGGAATACAATCGCTCGCTGGGGGAGCGCCGCGCTCAGGGTATCCGGGAATTTCTCGCTCGTGAAGGAGTTGACGCGGGTCGCGTTCGTACCGTTAGTTTCGGTGAAGATAAGCCAGCGGATGCGGGTCACAACGAAGCCGCTTGGTCCAAGAACCGCCGTGGCGAATTCATTCTCCTGACCCCCCGCTAATCCTCTGAATTCCTGGCGGCCCCAACCCGTCGAAACCACTGCTTTACTCCCGCAGGAGGCTGCCGTACGTTGCGGTCGTGTCGCCTCTTGCCGCGCTGAGTCACTTCGGATGGGATTCAGGTCGCGAAAGTCAGTCGCGGAGTGATTGCGACGGGAAACCACTATGAACAACTATCTATTGGCCATGTTGGGTTGGCCCGAGATCGTTGTGATCCTGGTGATCGTGATGCTGCTCTTCGGGGCCAAGAAACTCCCTGAACTGGCTCGCGGACTGGGCGGTGGGATCAAAGAATTTAAAAAGGCGTCCAGTGAGGACGAGAAGAACCCAAAGTGATCGGAGTTCAAAGACTCTTTTTCGGTAACACCCCTCCGGGCGCGGGCGAGTTCATTAGAACCGTTTGAAAACGAAGTGGATTACCCACCTAAAACACTTAACTTTTGAATCTATGTTAGGCTGGCCTGAAATCATTGGTATCCTGGTTGTCGTCCTCGTTCTGTTCGGTGCGAAGAAAATCCCCGAGCTGGCTCGCGGACTCGGGAGCGGCATCAAGGAATTCAAGAAAGCAACCCGCGACGTGCAAGACGACTTGCAGCGTTCGCTGGACGAAGATCATCAGCCCCCACCCCCGCCTAAGAAGCCGGCTGCCCCTGCTGAGACGGTTGCCAAGAGCAGCGTCGACCATCCGGCCGAGCCTCCAAAGGCCTAAGCCTCGGTTTGACCTTCCTGCCGCATGGATTCTGACCGGGACGCGTCCCGCGTGGGTGACGAGTCGGACGAAGAGGGTGGTGGCCCAGTGAAGTCGTTTCTCGAGCATCTCGAGGACCTTCGCTGGACGCTGATCAAGTCGATCGTCACCGTCTTGATTTCGATGCTCGTCTGCATGATGGCGTCGAATTATCTGATCGCCATTCTCAAATGGCCCCTTACTCATTCGGTCACCCATCTGGTTCCCAAATCCTGGTTGCCTAAATCTTGGCTCCCCAAGCCTCAGGAAAGGAAAGTGCTCTTCATCCATCTGGGCACGAATTTCATCGGTCAGATCCAAGCTTCCGCCATTGGATTGACCAATAACCCCACCTCCAATGAGGTGGTATCGCTGAACATCGCCCCGGCTCTGATCGGCACCAATCTCCTCCTGGCGCTCCAGATCGACGCCGAGCCGTTCATTCCTCTTTCTGTCCCGACGATCAAAGCCTATGGCCCCATGGCCCCAGTGATGATCGCGCTGAAGCTGGCGCTCTACGGAGGACTCATCTTCGCCGCTCCCTTCCTCTTTTATTTCATAGGACAATTCGTTCTTCCCGCGCTGCATGTGCATGAGAAACGAATCCTCTACCAGTCCGTGGGCTTTGGCGTAGGGCTCTTCGTCCTCGGAGTGCTGTTCGCCTATTTCATCATTACCGGGGTAGCGCTGCTAGCTTCGGTGGAGGTGGCCGACTGGATGGGCTTTGCCGCCGACGAATGGCGTGCTGAGGAATACATCGAGTTCGTCACCAAATTCCTGCTGGGAATGGGAATTTGTTTTGAAATTCCGGTCGTCATCCTGGTGTTGGTAAAGATCGGGTTGCTAGATCATCGGAAGCTTTCGAAGTTCCGCTCCTACGCGATTGTGCTCAATCTGATCATTGGCGCGGTCGTCACCCCGTCTGGGGACCCGTTCACCATGCTTCTCTTTGCCGCGCCGCTCCATCTGCTTTACGAGATCAGCGTGCTGATCGCCTGGTTCTGGGCGCGTCGCGACCGCAAGCGCGCCGAAGCTGCCGCCAAGGTAATCGATATTTGATCGGACTTAGGGCCCTTAGCTCGCGTAACCGAATTTCAAGTAATCAAGACCTGTGAGTGGCGTTTGGTTGAACGCGAAGGGTGTGATTTAAAGTGGGGGAGAATGGAGTCTTGCCTATTCGAAGAGGTGGGGCGGGGATGGGCCGATACGGCCCACACTACAGAACTGCAGCTGGCGTGCCCTTGCACGGTTTCCATCTTCTGTGGTGTCGTTCGTATCGAACGATCCGGGGCGGAGGATGGGCCGATACGGACGACACTACAGATTACAGCCCGGCTTCTGTAGCGTCGTTCAGAGGCCCCGGTCTTTTTTGCGTTTCTTGCGCCTTTTCGCGGCTAAGCCCGGCCCTGCCCGTTTCCGATCCTGGGAGGAGCTTTTACCGCGGATTGCGCGGAGGACGCGGAGGGGAGATGGAACCTGTTCCGAGAACCTACTTCTGTCGGGACATCGCGGCCGCGGAAGTGGGCGGCGCTCTCACGCAGCGACCTATCCAGGCTTTCTCCAAGGATCCAGATCTCACCCACTTTTAATTGCACCCGGAGTCCGACGGGCAAAGGCCATGCCATCCCAGCCTTGCTCAACTCCTCCACTTGCTGTCGTTGGGGTGCGATACTTCGCTCACCCCAATACCCACTCGATCGCTTCCACCGTCTTCTCTTTGACTCCTGGTATTGCCGACAACTCTGCAGCGGATGCATTGATAACGCCACGAACAGAGCCAAATCGCTCCAAGAGGATCTCCGCACGCTTGGGGCCGATGGAAGGCAAGCCCTGGAGTGCGAACAGCTGGGCACGTTTACGTTGTTTAGGACGACGTGCGCTGCGGACGATTTGATCCCGATCTTGGCGAACCAGTTGCCGCCAGGCGAATACCATCAAATGAGCGCTCTCCGCGGGGTCCAGCGTTCGGAGAACCGGAAGATGAAATATCAAGCCGAGCGAGATCAAGGCGCCTTGGATTGCTTCCCGGCTCATCCCTGACTCCGCAAGATCCCGTCCCGATCCTTCCAGAATGATGAACGCCTCATGCGGGCAGCGGCCCAGCTGGGCGGCCTGACGAAACAATCGTCCGTCGATGATCGAGGCGACAAAGTCTTTGGCGGTTTTGCGTTCGATGATAAGCCGAGCGCCAACTTGGTAGTCTCCGACGTTCAACCGTTGGACGCTGACACGGACCTGCGGGATTTGTCGCAACGCCTGGAGCACCGGCTGGCCTGCTTCGCGATCATCAGCGATGATCTCGATCGCTTCAGCATGCTCGATAGGAGAGGCTGCGGGATCCGCGGGCTCGGGCCGTTGATTAACCGCCAACACGTTTTTCGCGCTGTGGGACACAGAACTCATTTCTCCTCCTCCGCGATCGCCGACCGAACGGGGTTCCGTGCGGCGAACTCGTGGCGCATGCTGATCAGAAACAATAGACCAAGTCACTCTCGATTCGTTGAAATTCGTGAAGCACGTCAACCGTAAGTCAGCCCTCTCCCTCTGGACCCTCCAAACCATGTTATCGCGTCGCCGATGCCGACCCTAGAATCCCTGGGAGCATTATTGAGGAAACCGACAACATCGTTCAGGCCGATCCAGATCGCGACCGCCAGCGTCTGTGTGACCAAGGAAGCCCGGCGTGCCGAAGAAGCGGGCTAAGGGTGTGATTGAGAGTGGGTGAGAATGGAGTCTCGCCTATTCGAAGAGGT
>JAYTTC010000321.1:0-6433 GCA_043745255.1 Verrucomicrobiales bacterium | reverse complement strand
CGCCGTCCTCTATCGCCAACAGGCCGATCCGGAGAAACGCAAAGTGGAGCTCTGATTCGAGCGTCTCCTCATCGCCCGGTGGATCCCCTATCCAGCCGTCCGTAGTCGGACAACTTGTGCTCCACTCGATCCAGGTTACCTTCCCTTGTTGAGGTGTTGCTTAGGTATAACCCCTCCTGAGTCGGATGAGGGTTTGTTGTGAGCGCTCCAGGCATGGAGAAAACGGCGCAGGCGAAAGCTTGCGCCGTTTTTTCATCTCAGACGCCCGCGTGAGTCACGCGGGTTAACGCAACAAGGCTGAGGAGAGATCGGATCGAGGCACCACCTGCTCCTCTCGAGTAGCGAGGTTCTTCACCTTGACGTACAGCACGCCGCCTACCTCGGGCTCGGCCTGCACCAACCAGGCGGCCCCGAGCTCCAAGGCCCGTTTGAACTGTTTGTCCGGTTTGGCATGGAGAATGGGGTATTCGACAACTCGCCCCCCATCGCGAAGTTCTTGAACGATCCTCAGCGTATCCGCTCGACGGGATTCCTCTTCGATCAAGCAGAAGATCTCCACACCGGATGTGAAGACGGGAAGCCTCCCCCGCGCTTTGAGCAACTCCATCAACACCACGTCTCCCATTCCAAACCCAAGCGCGGGTAGATCCACTTTTCCACCGCTGACCAATTTGACGAGATTGTCGTAGCGACCCCCACCGGCGATCGCGCGAAATTCTCCCAATCGATCGAACGCTTCAAACACCGTCCCGGTGTAATAGGCCAGACCGCGAATGACGTTATAGTCGATCTTCACATACTCGCTCAGGCCTCGTGCGGCGAGATTGGTTAGAATCAATTGAAGTTCCTGGGTCGGCTCGGCGGATTGGATGAAGGTCTGGACGTCGGCAAAGGAAAAGCCCAGGGCGGACAACTTGGTCGTACTCTCCGCTTCCGTCTCGCGGTCCAGTTTGTCAATGATCTGGAAGAATGTGTAAGCCTGCTCGGCAACGCCACCGCGCTGTGTGAAAAAGTCCTGCCACGCATTGCGGCTGCTCAGCCGCACCACGAAATCCTCAGCCGTGAGACCCAGAGCTCGTAAAGTATCGATGAGAAGTGCAATCAGCTCGGCATCGACTGCAGGATCTGGTTCTCCAAAGATGTCAGCATTGAACTGGAAGTGTTCACGCAGTCGACCCTTCTGCTGTCGCTCGTAACGGAAGAGTTGGGGGATGGCAAACCACTTGATTGGCTTGGGATAGTTGCGCTGATGAGCGGCCACCATCCGAGCCAGCGTCGGGGTCATCTCAGGTCTCATCGCGACCGCGCGATCTCCTTTGTCGATGAAGTTATAGAGCTGGCCGACGATCTCCTCCCCGCTCTTGGTAGTGTAGAGTTCGAGAGACTCAAGAGGCGGGCCGTCGTACTCGCGAAAGCCATAGCGGCGGGCTACCGCTCTCCACTGATCAAACAGGTAACGACGGGCGTCCGCGCTCCAGGCGTCTTTGCCGGGAAGCGGTTCCGGGTAGAAATCTCGAAATCCAGGTAAACGTTCCATGTCGTGAAAACAAAAAGGCGCTCCCGATTACAAGGGGAGCGCTCACAAAAGAGGGGCCACCGACTTGGAACCCTCAGTCAGAATCCGGGGAGGCAGGGTCCTGGTTGGCCGCCTCGACATCGCCGGGCGTCAATTTGAGGACTTCATCGCGCATTTCCTTGCCGGGCTTAAACTTGACCACGGCCCTTTCAGGAATGGGAACATCGCGCTCTGGCGCATTGGGATTTCGCCCAACGCGCGCTTTGCGAACCTTCACTTCGAATACACCGAAGTTTCGCAACTCAACCTTTTTCCCCTTCGCCAATGACTCGGCGATGTAGTCCAAGGTTTTCTGCACGACGTCCAGCACTTGTTGCTGCACTAACCCCGTTTCAGTACTGATCCGGGTCACTAGGTCTCGCTTCGTTAATGACATATCCCACTGGTAGTTGAATTGGCCACTGCCCGAACGACTTGTGTCTGTTTAAGTCTCTTCGTCGGGGTGGTCAAGGATGATTCTGAATTGTGACGAGCATCAGGAGGGCTAACAAATTATATCTGCCGGCTGGCATCCTCCCCTTCGCCGGCTACACTCTCGTGCGTGAGCACCACCGAAGGCCCACTCACGACAGAGGTTCAGATGGCACCGGGTGTCGACATGACTTCCTGGCCGGATCTTATTTACTCTGTACGACTGCCTGCCCTTCTGCAGGCGATCGCCTTTTGTTGTATTCATTCCGCAGGCTCGGATGCCCGCACTTCTCTCCTAGGGTGATGACACCAGGCTCCAATTCTGATGCACCGCGAAGTGCCCAAGACTTCGCAACGACCCACTGGTCGGTGGTTCTACGCGCGGCCAAGGATGGGGATTCGCAAGCGGCGGCACTCGAAGAGCTTTGCGGCAATTATTGGCGACCGATCTACGCCTATATTCGACGCCGCGGACATCCGCCTGAGGATGCGCAGGACTTAACTCAGGGTTTCTTCCACCGCTTATTGGAAAAAGGCTGGTTGACCGACATCGACCCCGACCGTGCCCGATTCCGATCCTTCGTCCTCACCATGGTCAGCCGGTTTCTGGCAAATGAGTTCCATCGAGAAAACTCCCAAAAACGAGGCGGCGGGCAGTTTCATTTCTCAATTCAGGACGCCGATTTAGAGAATCAGCTGGCCGCCGACGCGAGCACCAGCTCGCCCGAGCAAGATTTCGATCGTCGATGGGCGGTTACGGTGCTGGATCGTGCCATCGCGCGGCTGCGCCAAGAATCGAGTTCGGCTCACCGGGCCATCCACTTTGAACGACTGAGCCCCTTCCTGTCCCGGGAAGCGGACGCCGGGGACTACGCCGCGCTGGCGGCAGAACTAGGCCTCACCGCCGGGGGTGTCGCAGTTTCAGTGCACCGACTTCGTCATCGTTACCGGGATCTCGTGCGCCACGAGATCGCCGAGACTTTAAGTCACCCCTCAGACATCGACGAAGAAATGCGTCATCTCTTTGCGGCACTTCGAGGGAACTCTCTTTGAGGCATTCGCAGATTTATTTTATTTTTTGAAAGAGCGCCCCCGATCTCCGTAGTAACAGAGCAGACCTGAAATCTCATGACTTCTGTTTCTGACGCAGGCACCCCGGATACTGGGCGTTGTCCTCGCTGTGGCGCCCCGCTGCACGGGGTGTCGGGTCATTGTGTGCATTGTTTGCTCTCGGTCTCACTCACTCCTCCTCCCGAACCGGGAACTGGATTTGAACCCCTCGACGAAACCCTGCCTCGCGAGTTTGGCGATTACCTTTTGGAAGAGCGGATCGCGCGCGGCGGGATGGGAGTGGTGTATCGCGCTCGGCAGTTAAAATTGAATCGCGTGGTGGCGATTAAGATGCTGATCGGCGGCGGGTTTGCCGGCCCCGATGCTCTCCGTCGTTTCCGGGCGGAGGCCGAGGCAGTGGCACGACTTCGACATCCCCACATCGTCACCATTTACGAGGTCGGAGAGCATGATGCCCTACCCTTCTTTTCCATGGAATATGTGGCGGGGCATGATCTCGCCATGCTCACCCAGGGCCAGCCTGTTCCCAGCCTCACGGCAGCGCGGTGGGTGAGAGCAGTGGCAGTGGGAGTGGAGCATGCCCACCAGGCCGGGATTTTGCATCGAGACCTCAAGCCCTCGAACATCATCATCGATCCGAATGACCAACCGCGCGTCACTGATTTCGGTCTCTCGCGGCAGTTGGGCAGTGATTCGAGTCTGACCGTCAGCGGCCAGGCGTTGGGATCCCCCAGCTACATGCCTCCCGAGCAGGCCAGAGGCGATCACGCTCAAACCGGACCCCGAAGCGATCTCTATTCCCTCGGCGCGGTGCTCTACCATCTTCTCACCGGTAGGCCGCCTTTTATGGGAGATTCCATTCCCGCGGTACTAGCGCAGGTGGAGAGCGTGGAGCCGATCCGACCCGATCGTCTCAACGCGACCATTCCCAAGGATCTGCAAACCATTTGCCTGAAATGCTTGGAGAAAAGCCCGGATCGCCGCTACGGAAGCGCGGTCGAGCTGGCCGACGAACTGGGTCGTTTTCTTCGAAATGAGCCGGTACTGGCGCGACCGGTCTCTTGGTTGGAAAGGGCTTGGCGATGGAGCCGTCGACGGCCGGCCATTGCAGGACTCTTAGTCACTCTGCTACTCACAGGAGCCGGGAGCACTGCCGCCATCGTCTCGCAGTGGCGGCGTGCCGAATCCGAACGAGCCCGCGCAGTATCAAACTCCGATCGAGCCCTGCGCAATGAGTATGCGGCGGACATGCGGGCCGCGTCCGAGGCGATTGAACGAGGCGATGTCGCGGAAGGTAGACGACTCCTCTCACGCCATGAACCCGCCGCGTCCCAGGAAGACCTCCGAGGATTCGAATGGTACCTCCTTCGAGATCGAGCGCAGGGACACCAGTACGCCGAGCTCAATCCACACGCGTCAACCATTTGCGCCGTGGCGACCTCATCCGATGGACACTGGCTAGCGAGCGCGGGGATGGATCACACCGTTTGTCTCTACGCCGCCGCCACGCGCGAGCTGCAGGCGCGTTGGTCCTTCACAACCGTGGGCTGGTTCGCCGAGTTCACGCCGGACGGAACGCGTCTCGTGACACCCGTTCGAGATGGACATCTCGCGTTTCTGGAGATCCCCAGTGGAAAGGTGGCCCGTGAATTTCCCGGCGTCTTGGCAAGCCTGGCTCACACCGTCCCACTGATTGTCATCAGCGAAGGGTCGCCCTGGTCCTGGGAGCAGGCGGGGTCGGTTCGAGTGTTCAACTACCAAACCGGTGAGCTGATCGAGGAACTCCCGCTTCGTGCGCACGCGGTGCGGTTCTCCCCCGATGGTTCTCTCGTCGCTCTGGCTGTGCCGGGAGCCGCAGTGGTGGTTTGGGATCGATCAAAGCACCGCGAACTCCACCGCTATCCGCTCCCGGCCGATGCGGGTGACCTGCGTTTCTCTCCCGATGGCAATTTTCTGGCTGCAGCCGCCTCTGACCGATGGGTTCGGCTGTGGGATCTGAGGAAGAAGAACGACTCCGGGACAGAGATGCCGATGGAGGCGCGAGCGACCTCGGAGGGGGTCGCCGTCCAGTCGCCGGCGCGAGCGACCTCGCTGCTTAAGGAAGGCCACTGGCTGCGCACCTGGTCGGTAGACTTCTCGCCGAACAGTGACCAGCTAGTCTCAACCAGCTCGGATCGGTCCGTCCGACTATGGAGTGTTCCCACTCTGGAACCAGTGGCGGTATGGCTGGGTCACCACGACGAGGTCTGGTGTTCCAACTTCACGCCGGACGGCTCCTCCGTGATCACGGGCGGGAAAGACGGCCGAATCATGTTCTGGCACGCGCGCGCGGTCACCAACGCGGTTCCACTCAAGAACTCTAGCTTCCTCACTCCGCTGTTCACTCGGGACAGTCGATACCTGGTGACCAACGACGAAGGCCCTTCTGGATTCATCACCCGGCTGATCGATTTGTACACCGACAAGGAGATCAGCCATGCGGATTTTTTTGAGTATTCAGCGAGCTCTCCGGACGGAGAGTTCATTTTGTCGCCGCCGGGCGAGGAGGGAACGATCGGACTGCGAAACAGCCATACATTCGATTTGGTGCGGCAAATCCCGCTCGAGGCCGCTGATCCCTCGGCCTGGCGATCGTCACGTCAGCGGGGATTCAGCGGAGATGGTCGAGTCGCCTACCTGCTTCAGACCAATGGCCTGTTACAGTTTTGGGATACGGCGACGGGAAAACAGAAAAGTCAATTGCGCACTCGAGCCGTCAGTGTGTATCGCTCGGTACTGAGTCAGGACGGGCGTTGGTTCGCTCTCAGCCAGACCTTCCCATACGATGCCTCCCTCTACGACACGACCACCGGACAGGAACGCGTGCTCTCCGGCCACACCGAATTCGTGAAGGGTTTGAGCTTCTCCCCCGATGGACGACAGCTCGCCACTGCGGGAGTGGACGCGAAGATTCGGCTGTGGGAAACGGCCACCGGAAAACTGATCACCACCCTCACTGGACATCTCCAGGAAGCCAGCGACGTCGCGTATTCGCCGGACGGAAAAACTCTCGCATCGCTGGAGCAAGGAACCCTTATCAAGCTCTGGCGGCTCGACACGTTTCGGGAAGTGGCATCGCTGGCAGATGCCCGAGTGGCCCATCGACTCGCTTTCTCTCCAGACGGACAATCTCTCGCGGTCCAGCGAACCGATGCGACCCTCTCCGTCATGCGAGCACCCCGAGGCAAATAATCCAAGAGACCCAACGCTCAGCTTTGACTGAGTCGCTTCTTCGGAGCCTCGAATAGCAATCCATGCGCTTCCTCCAAAATCCCTGGTATTCGCGCCGCGAAAGGGCTCCTCGCGAGAACGGTCGCAAGGCCGCGCGGATCGATC
>JAYTTC010000320.1:0-6445 GCA_043745255.1 Verrucomicrobiales bacterium | reverse complement strand
TGCCAACCGGATAAGCATGCATCATTGGTGTCGATGCGCTAAGCCACATCATTGCGGAGGGTCCTCTCAACCATCTTCAAGGACTGATGTTCATGGTCGCGTTCACCTTGATATTCCACGGGATTTTTGCGCGTTTCCGCGAGCAGGCTTGCACTTACATCTGCCCCTACGGACGACTCCAGTCGGTGTTGCTCGATGAGAGCACTCTCATTGTGGCCTATGATCACAAGCGAGGCGAATCGAGGGGAAAACTGCACAACGATCTTGGGCTGCCGGAGCGTCGAGCTGCCGGGGTGGGCGACTGCATCGACTGCCGACAGTGCGTCAGTGTGTGCCCCACAGGCATCGATATCCGCAACGGAACACAGATGGAATGCGTGCATTGCACCGCCTGTATCGACGCCTGCGATTCGGTGATGGACAAAGTGGGCATGCCGAAGGGATTGGTTCGCTATGCCTCAGCCAACGGGATTGAGACCGGAGCACGACTTCGTCTTACCCCTCGCATGATTGGCTACCTGTCCATCCTCGGGCTGTTGGGGATTCTGCTCGCCCTCTTGGTGTTCACACGATCGGACGTCCAGACCACTTTGCTCCGGGCCCCCGGAGCCCTGTTTCAAAAGTCGGGGGATGGGAAAATTAGCAACCTCTACACCATGAAGCTCGTGAATAAGACCTCGCGTGAAGTGCCAAATGAACTCAATGAAACCAAGATGGAATCCGTGGCCGTGGTCGATCCTTGCATTTTTTTTTTCGATGCTGGTTCCGGCGGTGGTGAGTTACGCCGTCTTTGCATCCCGTCAGAACTTGGATCTGGTCCAAAAGGACTACTACGAGGAGGAGCTGCGCTTTCAGCATCAGATCGATGCCTCGCAACGCGCCAGAACATCGTCTCAGCCCGCAACCTGCGCTTATGATGGCGGCAAGGAGCAATTAATGATTTGTTGGCTCGGCTGGCTTACAACCTGGGCCGCATCGTCACCTATTCCGCGCTAGGGGCTTTGTTTGGATCGATAGGAAAGACGCTCGCTCTGGCAGGGGTTCAGCAGGTCCTCTCCGTTCGGGGCTTGTCACTGGGGATTCCCTATCTCAGTCCGGATCTGGCTGCCGGGAATGGCTGCCATCTCTGTCACTGACCTCCGATTCTTTCTTTGCACTCTCGCGCTGGAGCCCGGCATACTGACGACCGTCCCACGTGAAATATCGCCTACAACGCTTATGAAATCTCTTCCTTGGATCTTTCGTTCCTCCGTATTGGCCTGCCTCGCCCTGACCGTTGTTCCCCAGCTATACTCGGCGGTCGGGTTGGGGGCAAAACCCCTGAGAGGGGCGATGGTTCTCATCGATGGCACGCGGAAAACGCTCGATGACAAGTGGACCTATTGGGAAGGGCCGGGATTCAAGTCATCGCTGCCCATCAAATGGAAGATTGTCGAAGATCCAATCGACAAGGGCATGGTAGTTATGACTGACGATCCAGTCGCTGCGGGTGGCAAGTTTGGCACCGCCGACATTGTCACCAAGAAAGCGTATCGCGATTTTCGCCTGCACGTGGAGTTCTGGGTTGCGAAGACGGGTGGGAACAGCGGTGTGTATCTCCAGAACCGATACGAGATTCAAGTGATGGACGGCGATAGGACCCCTCATGGCATGGGAGCGGTGATCAATGAAACGCCGTCCCCCTATCACGCCTACAACGGCACTGGAAAATGGAATGCCTACGACATCAATTTTCGCGCTGCGCGCTTCAAGGAGGGAAAGCGAGTTGAGAAAGCATTGGTCACGCTGTATTTCAATGGAATCAAGGTTCACACCAACCAGCCCATCACTCAGGTCTGGGGCGGACCCAACTCAGGAATCGACGGAGGCAACGACGGGGGTAAAGGGATCACCGATGCACCGGGGGGATTGAAACTGCAATGTGAAGGGCATGATGTCCGCTACCGCAACACTTGGATCAAGGAGATCAACCTAGCCAAGCCGGACACTGATTTCGAGAAATAGCCCTGTTCAAAACTCAAAGCCGCATCGAGCAACGCATTCGCACGATCGTCCCAGGCCGGTAAGGATTACCGAATCGCCACCGTGAACCTTCGCATGGAAAGTCCCCTTTCCTGTGGCGTCGTCCAGATCGGACGATGCGGGCGGGGATGCGCCGATACGGCGCACGCTACAGAATTGTGTGCAAAAGCCCTATTCAGACCGCCGCGATGACCCGACAGAAGTAAGTTCTCGGAACATGTTCCCTCTCCCGTCCGCGGTAAAAGCTCCTCCCCCGGAATCGGAAACGGGCAGGGCCGGGTTTAGCCGCGAAAAGGCGCTAGAAGCGTTGAACTGCGGGGTCATGCCGTACCGGATTGGGACAGATTGGAACGGATTCGCGATCTTTTCTCGATTTAGTCCCTTGAGGGGTCCTGTTGCCCGGTTTAGGTTGGATTACTCTTAGCTCGGAGTTTAGGGATCTTTGGACAGTCAGTGTCGACAGGGATCGGTACCCAAGGGTTTCTGGGTGCTCATGGAGCAAGACAGCGATGAAGTGCAATTTCGGGTTTGAACGATCCGGTCTGCCGGGGAAGCCTCCTCTTCCCCAGGGGCTCCTCGTTTCCGTCGCCGATCGTATGCTGGCCGTGTTCCGCCTTTCAAGAGGGGTGGCTTTGATCGGCCTGTTCCTGTCGTCCATCACCTCCCACGCTCAGCCGGCCAACGATCGTTTCACTCGAGCGCAACGGATCGTGGGGCTGGCGGGAACTGTATCGGGATCGAACTTAAACGCGACGCAACAGCCCGGCGAACCGATTCACGCAACGACTGGCAGCGGCTATTCCATCTGGTATCGATGGGCCCCTCCCTACCCGGTCAAGATCACTTTTTCGACGGAAGGCAGCGCCTTCGATACGGTGATCGCGGTCTACACAGGGAATGCGCTCACCGCATTGACCTGGGTAGCCGACAACGACAACTCAAGCGTGACAGAGACCTTCAGTCGTTGTTCGTTTGTGGCTGCGGCGGGGACTGATTACATCGTGGCCATCGATGGTGTCGGCAGCGCGCAAGGGGACGTGGCACTGAAGTGGAACGCCAGTCTTTTGAACGACAATTTTGAAGACTTCTTCCCCTTGAATGGCGTGGCGGGAAGCGTGACGGGAACAACGATGGGAGCAACGCTTGAACAAAACGAGGTGCCCCCATTGGATAACAATGTGGGTGCCACAGCTTGGTTCTCCTGGCCTTCAATCCTCGCAGGAACGGTCACTTTCAGCGCCGTAGGATCAGGCTTCAACACGGTTCTTGCCGTCTACACCGGAACCACTCTTGATGGCCTCACGCTGGTCGCTGTTAGCGACAACGGCAGTGAAAATCCGATGAGTGAGGTGACCTGGGACGCGGAATTGGGTGCCCGGTATCGAGTGGTTCTCGCGGGAGGGTCTGCCGCCACCGGAGAATACACCCTCAGCTGGAATCAAGTCTTACCCCCGCCCCTAAACGATTCATTTGACACAGCGGTAGCTTTGGTCGGGTTCACCGGTCAGAAAGAAGGGTTCAACGGCGGGGCCACAACGGAACCGGGGGAACCCCCCCATGCGGCGAACGCAAGCGGGAGTTCGGTCTGGTATTCCTGGATCGCGCCCCGGGATGGCCGGGCTCACTTCAGCACCTCTCGCAGCCTCTTTCCTACCGTGGTGGCATTCTACACGGGCGAGCGCGTCGACGCGCTAACGGTAGTCGCGCGAAGCGATGACGGCCCTCCTTCGACCGCTGCCGAGGTCGACGTCATCACCCAGAAAGGAAACCAATACTGGCTCGCTCTGGATGGACAGCACGGAGCGCGGGGGCTCTTTCTGCTGCAATGGACCTATTCCGATCTCAAGACGCCCAACAACAGCCTAACCAACGCTCAGAGTATCCAGGGTTTCATGGGAACCGCTCTCGGCGAGAACTACTATGCCGACACCGAGCCTGGCGAGCCCTACCACGCCGGAGATCAGGGGGGCCGTTCCATCTGGTATCGCTGGATAGCTCCGGCGAATTTTCGTGTCGCGTTCAAGACCAAAGGAAGCAACTTTGACACGCTCCTCGCGGTCTACACAGGACTGGATTTTGTCAGTGGGCTGACGCTCATCGCTGCCAATGACGACGATCCCAACTCCGGGCTCACCAGCGCCGTCAATTTCGAAGCTGTGGGAGGCACCCCCTATCACATCGCTGTCGATGCGGCTACGGATCGCGGGATCAACAGTCCCAGCATCGGCATGGTAAGTCTCAACTGGGAGCCGGGACTATCGGACTTTATCGGATTCCTCCCAAATCAAGGAGCGACCGGCTCCTTCATCAAGGTGTGCGGCCTCAACCTCGCGGATGCGCAGTCACTCTCGTTTGGAGACCTGCCATCCAACTTCTTCTTCCAGAATGGGTATCTCGTTGCAGAGGTCCCTGAAGGTGCCACCACCGGTCCTATCAATGTGGTCGACAGCGGAGGCAACCTCCGAACGACCACCGAGAATTTCATCCTGCTCCCTGGATTGCCGCCTCAATTGTCGCTTCAGCGGTTGAACGCAACCACGATCCGCCTGTCCTGGCCTTCACAAATTACCGGCTATCAGCTCCAATCTTGCCCGGATCTGTCCGACGACGGCTGGCGAGCCGAAGAACCTCCCACAAAAATGGGTGGCGAATGGGTGGTAGACGAAGACTACCATTCAGAGAAGGGTTCTCACTACTACCGTCTGGTCCGGCAGTAGCAAAAAAGAAAACTGGCGGCTTACTTTCGTAAACCACCAGGCTACAACCCAATTGTGCAGGACGCTAAACCGAAGGTTCAGCGCTGTTTGGTAGGATAAGGGTGAGACTTGGTGCCAGAGCAATGATAACCCCAGCGGAAGGTAATACCTCGTCCCGGTTGTCGAAACTTAGTATTGCGGTCATGGGAGAGAGTCAGCAAAGGCCATACCAGTCCCGCCTAAAGCTCAAATTCTGTCTCATGCGGACTCGAACCTTGGGATTGCAGCTGATTTCGAAGGCCAGCCAGCAAGCTCTTGGCTTTTGTTGTCCATGAAATGGGCAAAAGAAGCTAGGCAAGTGTCCCAAAAGCAGGACAGTTTTTCAGCAGCTGGTAGAATTTGCCCCCTTATTGGAACCCGATCAGAAGAGGGCCATCAGCCGGTGGCAAGTTCCACCACGCGTTGCTGGAGTTGTTCTGTCCAGCGATGAACGTAGCTGAGCACCCGATACATCTGCTCAAGACGATCCAGGTAGGGCTGAAGGACCGAGCGTCTGGCCTCAGAGGGCTCCGACGGTGCCTGCTCCCACGCGGGATTCATCGAGCGCAACTCCAGGTCGAGCTCATCGCGCTTTGCCTTCACCGTTCGCTGAAGCCGATTGAGAGTTTCAACCCACTCCTGACCCTTTGAGAACAACTGAACCCGGAGCATCGGAGAGGTAACGGAGGGTCTCTGAACAAGAAACGCATCCGCATCGCGGCAGGCCTGCCCGATTTCCACAAAGAGGTCCATGGTTCCGGGGGGAATACGCTGGATATCCTTGGGCCGCTCCCCGATTTCGAGTTCTGTTAAGTGCACGAGACGGTCCTTGGGCTCGCGCAGCGTATTGTAAGCGGCGTTCAACCCCGCGTAAGTCTGAGTCGCCAACTCCTTCTCGCACTCCGTGGCTTGATGCACTCGATCCGGGTGAACTTCAGCAGAAAGCCTTAGAAACCGGTGCTTCAGTGCGTCCACATCTATCCAGGGATGACGGGGCTCCTGAAGCAGGGCAAAGCAATCTATCGGCATAGGCGCGGCGTGGACGCCTTCCTCAGGCACTAAAGCTTTCGCCGCAGGAACAACTGGTGGCCGCGTTGGGATTCTTTACCTTGAACCCGCCTTCTTGCAGGGCATCGACATAATCGAGTTCACTTCCTGTGACATACAGAGCGCTCTTGGGGTCCACCACCACTTTAATCCCACTCGTTTCCACGAGAATGTCGCGATTCGCAGGCGCGTCCTGCAGATCCATCTTATATTGCAGGCCGGAACACCCACCCCCTACCACCGCCACCCGAAGCACCCCCTGAGGTCGTCCCTGCTTGGTCAGCAGAGAGCTAACTTTGGTCGCCGCACTGGCGGTCACTTTGATCAAACGTTCGTCCCCCACTCGGAAGGAGGGGGCCACGCTGGTCGCTTTATTGACAGAAGAGCCGATCATACAAGAACGGTAAAGCTATCGTCGGCCTCGGAGGTCGTCAATGGCCGCGCCGAGGAGCGTTCCACGCCAAAGTTGAGAGGCAGAGGCGGGGGGGTGCAATTAAAAGTAGGTGAGAATGGAGTCTCGCCTATTCGAAGAGGTGGGACGGGGGGATGGGCCGATACGGCCCACACTACAGAACTACAGCTGGCGTGCCCTCGCACGGTTTCCATCTTCTGTAGTGTCGTCCGTATCGGACGATCCGGAC
>JAYTTC010000319.1:0-1771 GCA_043745255.1 Verrucomicrobiales bacterium | reverse complement strand
AAGGCCGTCACTCGACGATAGCTGAAGACCGCGAATTTTTGCGCGCCGAGGTACGCCCGCAGCGCCTCCCAGAAACCAAGCGGTGACACATCGGAGGTGGCATGGGCGATGGCAGGAATTAAATAGAGCAGCAATCCTAGGCAGCCCAACAGTCCGAACTTGAGCAGAAAGCCGAAATCAAAAAAAGACCGCCCTTTCATCCATAGGACAGTCCCGATAAAGAGCGGGAAGTAACCAATGAGAGCAAAATTACTGGTCATCCCCATCGCATAGACTAAAGCCGCCTTGTGCAGCCACGAGTCGTTCCGACTATGCCGAAACTCTGCCAGCGCCCGAACGCAGTAAGCGAAAAGCAGTAGGTCGATCGAATCCGGTGCATAGCCTTTTGACAGCGCCCAGAAGGAATACTGGAGGCCGCAAACCAATACCGCCAGAGTGGCTGGAAGCCAGGCGATCCGGCCTGGAAGCACCCCACTCGACGCAAGGACTCGCTGACGTTGGAGCCGGGTCCTCTCCTGCGGGAGGATCTGGACCGTGCGCGCCAGGAGCACGAGCGACAGCGTCCCGCAGACAAAGCTTAGTAAGCTGAGGGCGACCGGTTGAGAAAGGATCGGCAGCAGGGCGAGCGGCTTGGTGATCAGGTAGTGCAGGGGCTGGGAGGTGAGAGGTCTCCAATCCCAACCATTGATATCTGAGAGAGCGCTTAAGTTTCCCTGACCGAACCATCGATCCAGTGTGATTAGATAGAGGCCAGCGACGATGAGAATGGCGATCCAGGGCACGAAACGAAACCCGGTCTGAGATTCGCTAGAGTCTGGGCGAGCGTCTTGAGTTGTCATCCGATTGAGTTCACTGATTCCATCACTGCGGTGCATGCTTTGGCAAGGCGGCAATGCGTATTTCGATGGCAAACGAAGGCCTGTCAACCGTGCGCAACCCTAGGAGAGCACGCTTCGTATATCGGCCACCGACTCCACATGTTGAGTCTGCGGAAACATGTCCAGAGGAACGACACGCCTGAGAGAAAAGACACCATCCTCGCACAGAACGTTCAAGTCTCGCGCTAGGGTTGCTGGGTGGCAGGAGACATAAATCACCTGACGGGGTCGCACAGCGCGCAGGCAATCGATGATTTCCTTGCCGCATCCGGTGCGAGGCGGGTCCAAGATGACTGTCGTCTCACCGGCCGGAAATCGCTGCATTAGTTGAGGGAGTAGGTCCTCGGTTCGTCCCTGCACGAACTCTCCGTTGGTTCTCTTCCGGTTGAGTGCGTTCTGGCGAGCCGAACGAATCGCCAGCGCGTCGAGTTCCACTCCGACGTACGATTCCACCGAATCCGCCAGCTCGATTCCAAAGAATCCCACTCCGCAATAGGCGTCGACCAAGTAGCGAGATCCAGCGTCCGCGAGTCGGCCCCTCACCGTGTCCACCAGCTGGGGAAGCAGAAAGAAATTATTTTGGAAGAAAGAATCCTTTGGGACGCTCCAGCCCTCCGGCGACACGCGGAGCACCACTTTGATCCCCCCGCGCGGCGGGGGATTCTTCCGCACCTCCGTGATCTGCTGATTGAGTGCCGGTTCGGCAATCGGGCATTCCTCGACATCGACTACAAATCGGGTCTCCGCCTCCAGAAACCCGAGATCAAGTTTCTGAGCCGGCTTATTCCAGCCGCTCCGGATCATGATCCGGTTTCGATATCCATACGGCTGAGGGCAGGGGATGACTGGGTCAACGAGATCCGCCGGGAACTTGCCAATCCGCACCATCAAGT
>JAYTTC010000318.1:0-6459 GCA_043745255.1 Verrucomicrobiales bacterium | reverse complement strand
ATCGCGGCCGTTGAAGTGGGCGGCGCTCTCACGCCGCTACCCATTCAGGCTTTCTCCAAGGATCCAGATCTCCCCCACTTTTAATGGCACCCGAATTAAGGAGGATGCTGAAGGGATCGAAGCCGTTTTTCTTTTCAGGGTATTCACGGCGATTTTTCGCCGGCATCGCAGCCAATATCAATTCGCTCTCGATGGGAAAATTCGTGCGAGGCTGGAGTGCTGGCTGGCACCTCGATGGCGATAGGGGCCATGGTCGATCGGATGGCTTGCAGCTTGTCTCGCAGAGAGAGGCTAATTCCTTGAGCCAAGGTTGAAAAAGCACCAATAGCGTTCAGATTGGCGTCGCTGGTTGAGGCCATTTCCAGACGCCGTCTGAAGGTCAGGTTGATATCGCAGAGAGACTGATAATATTCCTCCAACCCAAGCATGGCCAGATCCGGGGTCCCTCCTTCACAGGCCACCTGATACTGCTGGAGTAGGTAATTTCCAGTTACGCGGATGAGCGTTTCCTCGATGCTGGCAAAAGGGAGATGCGAGTCTGCCAAACTGCGCAGGCGATTGAACCACGGGCACTGGCTGGTGGCCAGGATCAGTCCGATCATCGATCGTAAACCTGTCTGTACATCACAGGATTTCACATAGGTGCGTTGCGGCGTTTCCACCTCCACTCGCACTTGCTCAAACGAGACCACCTGGCGGAATTGCTCGACGATCGACTCTAGATCGACCGCGGCAGGGCAGTGCGTCTCCTTGGTCGTCTTGAGTGGGCAAAGGCTGCATTGATGGACGCAAAGCCGCGTCCAGTCGGCATGGGGGCCGGAGGCGCTGGAGTCGTTCCGAGTGCGATCCAACTGAACTTGGAATCGCATCGGAGGACTCTTCTCGAAAATGAACCGGTATTCGATCACGACCGCTCGACTGATGATCGGCAGATCTGATCGCCGCCTAAGCATTATTATCGAACGAGCTCGACGTGAAACCGCCGAGATCGCCCGCTGCTAAAGGGAAACTCAATCGACCGGGTCCGAACTAGCCGGACTTACGTCCGGTGGAGTGAAGTCGGACAGGCTGTCAGGAGCAGACCGCAGTGTGAACAGTACTTGGCCTTGGCCGGGCTCGAGGTGCTGCATTCCGGGCAAACCTGAGCGGTGCGGGCGTGGCGGTGATGAATCACCAGGTTGCGAAGGTACGGAATCCAGTTGAAAGCGTTGGCGAAAATGAAGACGGAGTCCCGTTTGTAGGCGAGCGCGTAGGAGAGCAGCAGGAGAGATCCGCACACGCTCAGCCACCAAAAGGCAGCGGGAATGACCACTTGTTGGCGACGTTCCGTGGCGTACCACTGCACCATGAATCGGCTGAAGAAGCATAGATTGCCCAGCCAGCCGATGATCTTCCAGACATGCCAATCGATTCCAAGGAGCTTGCCTTGAATCACGAATGCCAGTGAGAGCCAGTCCATCATGCGAATCTCCGCTGTTTAAGGCTCGTCCAGAAGTCTCTTGATGCGCGCGGTCAAGCCGGCCCGGGCGTTGATGTCTCGAAGCTTTCCGTGTTTGTCGAGCAACCAAAGGGTGGGAACGCTGGAGATGGAGAAGCGTTCGGCGATGGAATTGGTTTCTCCCTCGAAGGATTGAGACCACCCGATTCCTTGGTCGCTGACGAACTGTTCCAGAGAATTCCGCTCCCGATCTAATGAGACACCGAGGACTTCGAGTCCTTTGTCGTGCAATTGTTCGTAGGCAGACTTCACGCCAGCCAGTTCTTCAAGCGACGCGGCGCTCCAGGTCGCCCAGAACTGGAGGAGCACCACCTTTCCTCCCAGGCTGGCGAGATCGATGTTCTTTCCATCCAGGGCCACAAATTTCAAGTCGATCGGCTTCCCTAGGCGGTCGATTTTTGTCTCCCATGACTTCACTTGATCCTTCATCTCTTCGGTCAGGCTCTGCTCCTTCAACTCTTTGAAGATGCCTTTGGCTTTTTCGGGATCGCCCGCCGAAATCCATCCTTCCGCCACGCGGAGCAAGAGCGTCAGCGGCTCGGGTCGGTTCGGAAATTCCTTGAGCATCCCGCGCACACCTTTGTCCATGATCGAGACCGAGGAGGTGCTGTCACGATCGTCCGCCAGCTTTACCTGACGCTGAAGCTGGCGCATCCTCACTTCCATTCGTTCCTCGGGACTCAGGTCCGTCTTCTCGAGTTGTGTGGCTTCCAGTTTTTCGAGTCGGACGATCAGATTGGTCTGTCCCAACTGCACCGCCACATTGAGCAGCTCCAGCTCGCGATCCCGTGCTTCGCCTGCCTTGGTGTGAGTGGGGTAATGCTCATAGAACGCTTTCGCCTTGGTGGCGGACTCGGATGCCGCGACTCCCAGAGTACGTTCGAATGTCGCGATCTGGTCTGGGCTTGGCTCCTTGGCCTCCCACTCAGGGGGAGTTGGCGGGGCTTCGAGCGCTCTCTCCAGGCTCTCCCAGGCACGATCTGCATCGGACACCTGTCCCAGATTTAGCCCGTCGATCTGCACCACCGGCGACGGCTCGGGCGGCGTGCTCTGCGCTGGGGTCGAAGCCTCGTTTGAGGGCTTGGGCTTGCAGCCGATGGCCAGGCAGCTCACCACGGCTATTGCGGCCAAAACTTGCAGGAACAGGAGGGAGTATTTCGGTGTCATTTTCCGGACGGTTTTGTTGAATGAGGCGGGAGTTTTTCCAAGAGAAGACGAACGCGACGTGGGTTGAGACAGTCGTTGAAGTCCGCCACCCGCTGCTGGACCGGCGTCTGGCTCAGGGCAAACTCCAACGCTGCACGAAGAACCTCCACTTCCTCTGGACGAAGTGGGGTGACGAGGGATGCTTCCTGTTCCACTCGTTGCGTCTTGCGTGCGAATTCCATTAACACCGGACACGGTTCCAGACAGGGGATGAGACTTTTTTCGGGCCGTTCATCGGCGGCCAGGCCTGGGACGCTCCATAGGCGCTGCTTCAGGCAGAATCGCTTGTCGCAACAGGCGCGAGTCATGCTGGCGGCTTGTGTGTCGCTGAGCATCGCTGTGATGCGATACATCCCGGTCTGACGTTCGGCGTATTCCCGGAAATGGGTCACGGAAGAATAGCTGGTCTTGACGGCGTTCAAATCGGCGATCGCTCCCGGATAAATTTGGTTGAGGGCGAACTCCAGCTCCGAGGCACCAGGGAGGACCAGTCGCCAGCCCGCAACCAGATCCGGGGAGGCTTTGATCGGGCGGAACGCCCCCGTAGCGGTGAAGTTGCTCAAGGTCCGAGCCTCCTGCGCGGTGATGGTGCGCAGGCTGTCAGCCGTAGTGTCACGGTCCCCGAGATGTCGAACCTCATATTCAGAACCGATCGGAGCAATCCAGATTTCGGCAAATGCGAGGCCATTTCCAATCAGCGATTGGAGATGCTGCAGGGCCGGATTGCGGATCGACGACATCGCGGCAACCTAGCCAAAGCGATGCGGCATGAGAAGGGAAAGAAGTTCAATACGAACGACAGAACGACAGCTGCCAGGTGGATTTATCTTTTCGGTGATCCGTGCGTTTCTTCGCGGCTAAACTCTGCCCCCACCTTTCTGGTCTGGCGCGGATCGCGCCCGGTGCCACGGATCGCTAGATGCCTGAGCTCTGGTTTAGGTCGAGCCAGTAGCGGCACATGCAGTCCACCATCTCGAGAAAGCGTTCAAACTCGACCGGCTTGGTGAGATAAGAGTTTGCCCCCAGCTGATAAGCCTCGGTGATATCGCGTCGCTCGCTGGACGAGGTCATGATCACCATAGGGAGCAGGCGAGTGGTGGATTCCTTCCTCAGACGCTTCAAGAGTTCCAGTCCGTCCAACTTCGGCATTTTCAGATCCAGGATGATGAGTGCCGGTGAGTTGCGAGGACTTGAAGTCCAGGCATGGCCTCCATCGCGTAGATACTCGAGCGCCTCGGCCCCGTCCTCAATGGCCACGACCGTCTGCTGCGGGCGACACCGGTGCAGGGCGCGCAGGGTCAACTCCCGATCATCAGGATTATCTTCGACCAAGACTATGACTCGGTTCTTCATAGTGACGGAGTGTCGGACTCCAGCCGCTGTAACACTCGAACTCTGTGGGAGTAGATTACTCCCACTGGCGCAGAGCTTGCCAACTCTGATTTCAAGCGGGAATCACTGGCGAGGGCGTGGAGGAGCATCGGTATCATCCTGAGGCCAGTTGCGGGCTAGATGCTGCGCCACGGAACGTAGTACCTGATTCGAAGGGTACCCCTCTTGCTCGAGCAGTTTCTTCGCGCGCGCGACCTTGGCTTCATCAATCCCAGCCCTCTCCTTGGGAGGGGTGAGGAATGGGGAGGTCGCTTCCTTGGCGGGGCCAGAGGATGGTTTTTCCTGGCTCTCGGAGCCTGCGTCGTGGCGGTTGGACTGATTTGAATCCTGACTCATCGTAGTTTCCCGAGGCGACCGTTCTGGGTATGTCCCGCAGCGGGACAACCAATTTTCAGATCAGCCATGAAACGCATTCGCGTCCTATATGAACATCGGTCGGAAACCACCCTCGACTTGAGTCGCTTCCGCACCTGATCGGTCATCCCCACCGATCCGCCCTCGCTTGCGGATTGCCTCCGGGCAGAGGGTTCCAGTCATTGCATTACTTCCGGATCGTTCGATAAAAGACCGCGTTGCTGGCGTGGTCCGCGCCGTCGACCACCTGCACCACGCTGGTCTGGCTGAATTGAGTGGTCAGAGTGGACCAGATCTTGAGGTCGGTAGAGTATTGAAACTCGTAGGTTACCCCGGGCATTCCTTGCAAGGTGATCTGGTGGGTTCCGTTCGGCGCTGCAGCGATCGATAGGAAATCTCTGGCACCGCCCGTCAGGGTTCCGCAGGCATACAGCGTGGCCAATGGGCCTCCATCCACTCCGTTCACCAAGCGGGCAACCGGCAAATCATCAAAGCATATCGGCACCCGTTGGTCCTGGCCGATCAGCGGTGACGCCTGGAGCCAGCAAACCACCAGTGAACTGTCGCCCGAAGCCAGAACTTGTGCGCTTGGCAGAACGATATGAAAACCGATTTTGCCGAGCGTCGCCTGGCTCATGTCGGCAGTGAGTTGCGAGCCTGCCGGAAGATCGGGACCCGCTTGGACCTGGGGATCGGAGAGCTTGGCAGGATCGTAGTAGATCGAGAACTGAAGCGCGTGCTCCGCGCCCTTGGCCGCGATTGAGACGGTCATCGGCACGTCGGTTCCGGGGACAATGACCATCGAATCCACGTAGAGCACTCGACTGCGGCTGGCCGCCACCAGATTGACGTTCACGCTGGTGATGGTGCCAAAGGCATTGGAGAGCTGAACCTGATAGATCCCGCGATCGCTTTCCTTGATGGCGTTGATCTGGAGGGTTGCCGTGCTGGCCCCTGATACATTGTCAGCGTCGATCACCGGGAGTCCTCCATGAAACCATTGATAGGAGAGCGGCGCGGCTCCAGAGGCGGAAACGGTTAGCGCGGCGTTGCTGCTGATGAAGGTGGCAATGCTGTGGGGTTGCTCCACGATGATCGGCGGTTGCAGGAAGGAGGCGCCGTGCCAGCTGAGTTGCACAACCTGACTCGAGGCGGGAGCGTTGGTACCGTGTTTGCGATCGACGGCGATTTTGTAAGCAGTGCCTGAAACGGCCGCGAAAGAGAGCCGACTGGTGCCTCTGCCTCCCGAGTCGTCATCGCTGGCAACCGGGGTGAGCGTGGAGATCTCATCGCCGGTGTAGACCGCGAGCAGAGTGTCGATGGAACTGCCCACGGTATCCCAGGAGAAGACACCGGTGCTCGAAGCGGTCCAGCAATACCAGAGCGAGCTACCGCCCGGTTGGCCGGCGTGGAGCGGTTCGCCCGCCTCACTGAGGGCTTCGGAAACCGTGCCTAGCACTGAGCCGTCCGCACCGCTCAAGGGCTGGCAATTGTCGAAAGCATCGTTTGCGGAAGGATTGATGTTCAGAACCACCGAGCCGCCTTGGGCCCCTGCACCGATATTGATGCCATCCACCGCGATGAAGTAGGTCGTCCCCTCGGTCGCGTTGAAGGTGAGACGGTCCTGGTGGGTGAAGGGATCGATGTCCTCGCCCTCGGCGATGCGAGTGACTCCGAGTCCAGTCAGAGACCGCCCGGTGTAAACCGATACCGCGGTATCGAAAGCGCTGCCTGCGGTGCTCATAGCGACCGGTCCTGCGGCGGGAGCGGTCCAGGAATACCAGATGGATTTGGATGCCGGACTGGAAGAATTGTGACGCGGCTCACTGTCCTGCTTGGTGGCGCAGGTGTTGTCACCCACGGTTGTGGCGATCCGCCCTGACAGGATTTGGGGGCTGAGGAAATCATCGTTTGCAGGACGGCTGGAGCAGGGGTCTCCGAGGGAGAACTGGACTCGGACAAGATTGTTGTCCTCGTTGGCTTCGGCGATCTGATGCAGGGGATCGAGT
>JAYTTC010000317.1:0-6468 GCA_043745255.1 Verrucomicrobiales bacterium | reverse complement strand
CTGCATCGCCTCCAGCATCGCCGATTGTGTTTTCGGAGTGGCGCGATTGATCTCATCGGCCAACAGGAGATGCGCGAAAATAGGCCCGCGTTGAAACTGAAACTCGCGTCGCCCCTCAGGAGATTCCACGACGAGGTTGGTGCCCAGGATATCAGCGGGCATCAGGTCGGGAGTGAACTGGATTCGGTTGAATGAAAGATCAAGCACCTCGCTCAGCGTCCGGACCAGCAGCGTCTTTCCAAGCCCCGGCACTCCTTCCAGAAGGACATGTCCTCCCGAGAGGATTGCAGTCAGCGTCCCATCCACGACCGCCTGATGGCCGACGATGACCTTCCCGATCTCTTGTCGCAGCCGTTCCCAGGTGGAGCGAAATGCGCTGATCTCTTGTTCCGTGTTCATGGTTTCAACTCGTCGAAATAATGCCTCACACCTTGCTGATACGCTCGTGGAACCTTGTCCTGATTCAACGCGCTCTGCGCCTCCGCTTGTGCCGTCGTGGCGGCTTCCTGAAGTTTCACGGAGCTCTGACCGCGAATATGAACACCCTTCAGCGTGACGCTCTGCATGGACCCCCCCGGAGACATCTGTCCGCGCACCTTCGTGGGACTGAGAGCGGAATTGTGTTCGCCTTCCCCTCGATCGCTCACGCCCCTGGAATCGAGTTCGGGCTGCTGAATACCGGAGTTGTCCCATCCCTTGTTCTCTTCGGGGATCTGCGTCCATCCCTCCTCGTCGGCCCAGGTGCCGACACCCCGCCCCGGCTTTCCACCCGGACCAAAACCGGGGCGGGATGCCTTGCATTGCCCGAAGCCCTGCCCGTTAGCGATTGCGAGCTGAGCCCGCTGCAATGTTTCGAGAGCGCCGGCCAGTTGGTCGGCGTCCTGCATCTGCTGGAGAATCTCTCCAAGCTCTTTGGCTGCGTCCGCGAGATGCCCCGAGGCTTTCTCGCGCTGTGCTTGGGCCTGCGACTCATTGAGTCCCTGCGGTCGACTTTTTCCCAGGCTCTCCAGCGCTTTCTCAAGATGCCCCGCCACTTGGCCATATTGCTTCGCGGGTTCCAGCGATTTTCTGACCTCTTCGACCATTCTCTGAAGTTCTTCCGGGGTGAGGAGGGTGGAGTGTAGCTGCTGGACCATCTTTTCCAGAGTCGACTGTGCGGCTTTTGCCTGCCCTTGCTGCAACTGTTCAGCGAGGTCCTTGGCGAAGCGCGCCATCTCTTGCTGCAGTTGTTGGAGGTTTTGTCCGAGTTGCTGGAGCTTATCGAGCTCCTGCAGAGCGGAGTTCAAATCCCGAAGAAAAAAGTCGGTCTCCGAGTTGCGGAGCGCATTGGCGGCTTCGTCGAGGCTCGCCAGCGGGATTCCTGCTTCCTTCGCCTGCTGTGCGAGATCACTCAGCGCATGGGAAAGCTTCTCTTGGGCTGCCTTGGCATCGACCGAGTCTCCCTTGGGGGCCGATTCGGCGGATCGTTTCAAGCTTTCCAGGTTGCGCTTCAGTTTGTCCATCGCCTCATTCTTCCCGGCTGCGGATCCCAAGGCCTGCTTCAAAGCGTCCATCCGTTGTCGAAGATCATTGGGACTTGGCCCTCCGCTGGGCTCGCGTGCTGCTCGCTCCAAGGTTCGCAGTGCTGGCTTGTCTCCCATCTTCTGGTGTTGGTCCTGAAGTTTCTGAGAGAGGATTGCGAGATCACGAAGCGCTTCATTGCGGGTAGCCGATACCTTCGTGAGCTTCTCCCCAAACTCCAAAACCTCGTTCAGCGATTTTTCGGTCGGTGCCAGCACCGGACGTCGCTCCGCCAGTTGCTGACGAGTCAAGTCGGCGAGCTGCTTCCCGGTTTCCACCACGCTGAGGTTCTCGGCCTTTTTCTGGAGCTGCGCCTGGCTGCGGTACTCCGGAAAAAACCCTAGACCCATCGCGAGCAGGATCACCGCGCAGGCCCAACCGACCGCAGGGGTACAACGAAATGGGAGGAGTGCCTTGGCATTCAGGAGGCTGGCGTGGCGGCTCGCGTCCCTCAGAATAAGCTCTCGCCACTCGGTGGATGACGGGTTTTGGCGGAGTTCCCAGGCCGTGCTCAGACGCTCTTGCAGTTTTTCCTCCTGATCGACCCAACGGGCCACCTCAATCAGGGAGCAAGGGCTCCATCCGCCGAGGATAAAACCTAGGATCGCGATCCCGACTCCCGCGACCATGGCAAAAAGCGGAATCTGGGGGTGGATGGGCGCTAGCTTGAAAACGATAAGGGCAAGAAGCCAGAGTGCGCCGCCCAAGAGGGCTCCCTGAAAGAACCCTCTTATGGCCCGGAGCAACCGCCGGCGTCGCGCCAGCGACCGCAGTGCATGCTCGATGACTTGAAGGGGCTCCATACCAGGCTCTTTAACTTCGCCAAAATTTGCACCAGGACCTCACGTTGACCAGTCTAATATCGGAGACAACACAGCTCGCCGGGTCTCACGGTCCCCCTACTCTCGCCCATGAATACCGGCAGGCCGCGGAAAACAATCGAATCTTTGTAAGGATTTTCCTCTCAATGCTCTCAAAAGTTTACCGATTGAATTGGGTGTCGGCTGTGTTTTAGGGTTGGGCGTCGGATTGGTCTGCCTTAAGGCCATGGATGGTCCTATGCCCAAACATTCCTAAAACCGCTGACTTCGCCGCATTCCTGCGGGCGCATCGGACTGCTTCCGTTGAGTGGTCGGATGGCAACTATGAGTTCGGAACATAACGGAGTCGCCGGGTGCTTGTTGAGGGGGGGACCTCCAGCGAGGCCAAGGGCGGCAGCCTCGATAGATTTTTCATTCGTATACTCGATCATTTTCCACCCGTTTTCGTTCGCCCCCGCCTGGAGCTGCCCTAAAGGGCTTAAGAACCCGCTTTCCCACTAAACATCATGAGAGATCACAAGATTGCCATTATCGGTTTGGGCTATGTCGGCCTGCCGCTGTCCCTTCAGTTTGCCCGGTCGGGCGTCAATGTATTGGGAGTCGATACCGACCCCGCCAAGATCAGCGACTGCAACGCCGGGCGCGGCTACATCAAACACATCTCCTCGGAGATGATCTCCGAACAGGTGAAAGCAGGGCGATTCTCCGCCACCAACGATTTCTCGCGGATCAAAGAGGTCCAGGCGGTGATCATCTGCGTGCCCACACCCCTGAACAAGAACCGCGAGCCGGATATCAGCTACATCATCAACACCGGCCAGTCGATGGCGCCGCATCTGCAGCGCGGCACCTTGGTGGTGTTGGAATCCACCACCTACCCTGGTACCACCGAGGAGGACCTGCTCAAGGTCTTGGAGAAAGGTTCAGGCCTGAAGGCTGGGGTGGATTTCCATCTCGCGTTTTCGCCGGAACGCGAAGATCCCGGCAATCCCGACAGCAAGGTGGCCCTCATTCCGAAGGTGGTGGGGGGGCTGACGCCCGCCTGTTTGGAACGTGCCAAAGCCCTGTACGGGCAGGCCATTAAGACCGTGGTTCCTGTTTCGTCGTGCCGGGCGGCGGAAGCGACCAAACTGCTCGAGAACATTTTCCGCGGCGTGAATATCGCCCTCGTGAACGAGTTGAAGGTGGTTTACGCCGCGATGGGCATCGACGTGTGGGAAGTAATCAATGCAGCCAAGACCAAGCCTTTCGGATTCATGCCGTTCTACCCAGGACCTGGATTGGGTGGTCATTGCATTCCAATCGATCCGTTCTATCTCACCTGGAAGGCGCGTGAATACGGGCAGCATACTCGTTTCATCGAGCTCGCAGGCGAGATCAACACCGCGATGCCGTTGTACGTCGTGGACCGCGTGGCGGAGTCGCTCAATAAACGCCGAAAGTCCGTGAATGGAAGCAGGATCCTGCTGGTGGGGCTGGCCTACAAGCCTGACGTCGATGATATGCGCGAATCCCCGACCTTCATTCTCTTCGATTTGCTCAAAGAACGTGGGGCTGAAGTCGCCTACTATGACCCCCATATCCCCGTGATCCGCCCAACACGAGAGCACGCCAATTGGACCGGCACCCAGTCGGTAGCCTGGACCCAATCCAGCATCGCAGGATTCGATGCTGTGCTGGTCGCAACGCATCACAAAGCAGTGAACTACCAGGAACTCGCCGACTGGGCCGACTGCATCATTGATTCCCGCAATGCAATGAGCCTATGCCGCACCAAGCCTGGACAGGTGGTGAAGGCCTGACTTTTGCGTTGACCTTGCCCGCATCTTAAGGTTTTTCTTAGCACCCTGGTTGAGCTTTTTAGTTCAAACCTCCGTGATGACCGCGTAGGTAAAGAGGGTCGACCACGAAGGCTTGGATAACGATCCAGTGAGTGGGTGGGGCAGAGACGGTTTTTCATCCCCTTCACTTGCGGTTTCAAACGCCGAATTATTCAGCAATGTTCACGCAGTTGAAGTCTAGTATTCAGTGGGAGATGCTCGTTCCGGCGGCGCTGCTGTTGCTGGTCGTATTGCCGGTTTACCGTGGTGAGGGAGGTTCGGCTGACTTTCATAAGCGGAATGCCGAACACCCCAGCGTCCGAGGGATGGCGCGGGCTTGGCAGAACTGGGTCGATCTTGCTCGTGCGGCCCTAGGTGTGCTGTTGCTGGAGAATAGTTTTGTGGTAGGCGCTGGCGCGTCGGTGGATCTGATTCGCGCGGTCACACTGACCAAGACTGCGATTCTGGGGCTCGGCCTCGTCTTGCAGGTTGTTCGTTTTCACCCCGGACTCAACATTTACTCCCCAAACTTTTACCTCACGGGGCTTACCCCCTTGCTCTCTGGACCGATCGCGGGCGGGTTTGCGGCTCTCTTCGGCTGGCTCTTTGTGGTCGGGACACATGACCCGCGTTGGCTCCTCCCCCTCATTGGAGTGCTCTGCGGCATTTCTGCCTACGTCTTTGGTTCGCTCGATCAGATGACGCTGCTCAATATCGCCATGTTGATGTGCCCCATGGCGGTGGCGTTCCTGCTCCGACGGTTTCCACTGCATCTTTGTCGTGGGCTTAGGCCCGCGGTTCCCGGGCTCACCAATTCACTGACTCGAGCGGAATTTCGTCGAGTCCAGGATGAACCCGTGACGGATTCGCCGAGCGAGCCCACTCGCCCCTGATCCCTCAGTAGCCCTCGGCGGCTTTTTTTCGCGCCTTCACTCTGACCTCATGACTCGCAATTATTCCCAAGTACGCGACCATCTTACCGCTCACCCTGCCACCTGGTTGGTAACAGGAGTCGGCGGTTTCATTGGATCCAACCTGCTTCAAACTCTGCTCCAGCTGGGGCAGAATGTGGTGGGACTCGATAACTTCGCCACCGGTCACAGGAGGAACCTGGATCACGTCAAGGCCCTGGTGAAGGCTGCGGAATGGTCTCGGTTTCGCTTTGTCGAAGGGGACATTCGCGATCTTGATGCCTGCCAGCACGCCTGTGCGGGCGTCGACTATGTGCTTCATCAAGCCGCGCTGGGCTCCGTTCCCCGCTCGATTGAGGATCCAGTGATCAGCAATGCCGCGAATGTCGGCGGTTGGGTGAATATGGCCTGGGCGGCGCATCAGGCGAAGACCAAGCGATTCGTCTACGCTTCCAGCAGCGCCGTGTATGGGGATCATCCCGACCTTCCCAAAGTGGAGGAACGAATTGGAGGCCCGCTCTCGCCCTATGCCGTCACCAAATTCGTGAACGAGATCTATGGCGATGTGTTCTTCCGCTGCTACGAATTGCGCTCGGTCGGCCTTCGTTATTTCAACGTGTTTGGACCCCGTCAAGATCCGGACGGTGCTTACGCCGCGGTGATTCCGAAATGGATTGCATCGATGATCAAGCAGCAGCCGATTCTGATCAACGGCGACGGTGAAACCAGCCGAGATTTCTGCTACATCGCAAACGTGGTGCAGGCCAATATTCTGGCCGCAGTGAACAGCGATGACGGTCCCGGACATCAGGTCTTTAACATAGCCCTCAATCAACGCACTACCCTGAATGAGTTGTTCGCTCTTCTCCGGGACGGCCTGATCCCGGACTACCCCCACCTCAAAGGATCCACGCCGGTGTATCGCGAGTTTCGGGCCGGGGACGTGCGTCATTCGCAAGCAGACATAGGCAAGGCGCGGAAGCAATTGGGCTATCAGCCCACCCATGACATCGCTGCCGGGCTGAGCGAGGCTCTTTCCTGGTATAAAGCGAACGTGGTTTGAGCGGGGAGTGCTGGCGGGAATGCCGGATCGCAAGCCGAGGTAAACGACCGATTTCACATGGGAGACTTAAGACATGAGTGAAGCAGCAACATTGACGGTGACACGCGTGGAACCCATCCGAGGATGGGTCGGTTTAGGAATTCGCGAACTGTGGAGCTACCGAGAGTTGATCTATTTTCTCAGCTGGCGTGATATAAAAATCCGCTACAAGCAGACCTTGCTAGGGGCAAGCTGGGCGGTGATTCAGCCGCTCTTCATGGTGATGGTTTTCCACCTGTTTTTCCGAAGAGCCC
>JAYTTC010000316.1:0-6477 GCA_043745255.1 Verrucomicrobiales bacterium | reverse complement strand
CCCTTTTAGCTGCGGATACTCCGTGGATGTGATGCCTCTGACAACTTCGCTCGCTGCGGCGACCTGCGGTCTGAAGGGATCTTCGAAAATAGCCGATTTGAGAATTACTGCGGCTTCTTTGAGAAAGATCTGAGGCAGCTGCTCCGCGCCTCGAACGTCATAGAACCGCCCATTTCCATTCGATGCGATCGACATCATCGTGTCGGGGCCGGCATGTCCCGCTATGAGAACGGTGCTCACGGTGATTTTCGCGTCGCGCATCTCTTGCATAAGCGACTGGCTTGGGGGGCCAGGATCGCCGTCGCTAAACACAATCATGTGCTTCAGGTTCGCGTTGGACTTCTTGAGCGACTCCGTCCCTTTGCTCATCACTTCCTGAAAGGTCGGGAGGTCGCCCTGATTCATGCCCGCGATCTGGCGACCGGCGGCTTTTTTGTCTCCCACGGGTGCGAGCTCGAAGAGCCATTGAACGACTCCGTCCCAGAGCACAATCCCCATCTCATCCTGTGGACCGAGAGCTTCGAGCACTCCCAAGGCGCAATCGCGCGCCACTTGATTTCCATTCGCAAATTCCATCCCGTGCATGACCAGAACGACGGCTCCCTTCGGAAGTACTTTCTTGCTGTCGAGATCCATCCCGACCGGCAGGACTCGCTCAAGGGGCGTTCCTCGATACCCGCCTGCAGTGAAGGACTGATCTCCACCGATGCAGACGAGCCCCAGCCCGAAATCGCGGACCAGGCTTTCGATTAGAAGCAGCCCTTCAGCGCTCAGATCGCCCGCGGCGACGTTGTTCAGGAAAATTGATTCGTAGCTCTGCAGCTCGGCGAGTGAGGTGGGCATATTGCGGACGTCCATCAACTTCACCACCAGCTTGGCATTTTGAAGGGCTGCCGCAAGTGGCTGGTCCTCCGCCGGGTTAGCCGAGAGCAGCAGCACGCGGGGTTCGCCACGCACTCCGGTGAAGGCGGTGCCCCGGTTGTTTTGCGGCAGCGAGTCTCCCGTGACGTCGAGCTGGGCGTCGTAGCGGTAGAAGCCTGACTCGTCGAGTTTCTGCGAAAATGAAAACAGATTCTTTCCACGCGTCAGCTGCACCTTTTGCTCCCCAAGAAGCTCGTCGTTTCGATAGATGCGCAGAGTTCCCGACTGAGCCTCGGTGGCCTCGACAAAGACCTTGGGTTCGAAGACCTGGCCCTTCTTGAGTCGACTGGGAACGCTGACTTTCTCCACCGATGCATCCCCGGCTCGTTCGATCCCGCGCGGTATAACGTCGAGCGTGATGCCCAGACCTCGGGCGGCGAGGAGTGCTGCGACCGCATCCCCCGAGTTCTCATTTCCATCCGAGATGAGCACCAGTTTCTTCTGCCCTGTTTCCGGAAAGGCAGCGCTTCCGAGTCGGATCGCTGCTGCGATATCGGTTCGCTCTGGCGCGACCACCGCGTTAATACGCCGGAGATCCAGCATCGAGCTCGCAGTGGTCTCTAGCGCCGCGTCTGAGGCAAACACCAGAACCCCGGCGTTGTCGCGAGTTTCTTTGCGCTTCACCGCCTCGTTCACATATCGCAACGCGGTTTCCTGCTGAACAGAGGGAATGCTGTCCGAGCGATCGAGCAAGAAAAACACGTTCATTGCGTCGAGGGGTTCCCGGTGCTGAAGTCCGGCGAGGGCGAGCACGATCGCGAGCGTCAACACACTCCGCACCACGAACGTCAGCCAACGACGCACTTGACCCAGCGACACATCGGTCTTCCACCCCACCGCCACCACCCATCCCAGCGCGGGAATCAGCGCAAGCAACCAAACAGGGTGTGTGAACTGGAACGACATGGCTTGGATTCAGCGGCGAACAAATTTCTGGACGCGATGATTGCCCGCATCCGCGACATAGAGATTCCCCTTGGAGTCCATGGCGATGCTCCAGGGATTGCTGAATTCGCCAGGCGCGTTGCCATAGCTGCCAAGAATCTCCATCGGATGGTCCTGGGCGTCGAAGACCTGGATGCGGCTGTTTCCAAATTCGCAGACGTACTGACGCCCCTCGCGATCCAGTTTCACGTCGTAAGGATAGCTCAGTTCTCCGGAACCAGATCCTGCCCTGCCGTAGGCGCGCAGGAACACTCCGTCGGGAGTGAACACTTGGACGCGGTGATTGCAGGAATCCGCCACGTACAGGCGGTCTTGTGGGTCAACCGTAATCCCCTCCGCACGGTTGAAGGCACCCGGACCGTTCCCCGCGTGTCCGAAGAGCAGTTTCCAAACAGCGTTGGTTGCCTGAAACCCCTGTACACGATCTACGGTGGTGTACTCGGTAAGGAAAAGGATGCCTTTGGAATTCACAGCAACAGAACGCGGAAGGGTCAGCTGGCCCTGGTTGGTTCCCGAGCTCCCCCATTGCCGTAGTAGTTCACCGCTCGAGGTAAAGTGATTCACGCGTTGATAGTGAGGCTCCACCACCACCACCTGGCCCTCTTGGTCGCACGTCATTCCCTTCGGTTTTCCAAGATCCGTCTGCGGCAGTTGCCAAAGGAGAAGGAAGCGGCCTTCCGGTGAGAACTTCTGCACGCGGCCTGTCATGTCCACAACATAGAGGTTGTCGGCGCGATCGATGGTCAGCGATCGTGGTTTGTTGAACTGGCCCGCAGCCGTCCCTCGTGTGCCAACGATCTCCACGGTGCGGAAGAGAGAGCTTTTCAGCGTTGTGGATTTCGGTGAGGGCTCGGGTGAACAGCCGGTGAATCCAACAATCGCTATCCAGAACAGTGTCGTTTTCCCTCGCGCGAACTTATGCCAACGCGCACTCCATCGCGCACCCTGCCAGAGTAGGAGCGGGATCGCTGCGATCAGGAGGAGGTGGATACAAAGAGCGTTCACTTGGTTGTTGTGACCGTAGTGAAGCAGGTTGAAAATTCTGAGAGCAAGCGTTTCCCCGCCGGGTGCCTGGAGAAGGATCTGCGATTCGACATCCCAGAGGGTCAGGACATATATTCCATACCAAGCCCCGGCTAAGAGTGTGCCTTGCTGCGCCCAGAGCACATGGCGAAACCAGCCCCAGGATGAGAGGGATCCCAGCGAGCCGGCGTCCACTAGGTCGGGATCCAACGCTAGGAGCGCTATTTGAGCCGCCTGCCACCCGATGGCCAGGTAGCGGAAGACCAAGAGCAGCGGAGATAGGAGAACACTCCCTTGCAGTCCTGAAAAGGTGGAGGACGAGCACAATTGGATCAGACCCATGGACGGGAATAGCCCCGGCACAAAAAAAGCGAACCACAGCAGTCCTTCAATGGCCCAGTCGAAACGTCGCCATCGCATGCGAACCAGCAACAAACGCATCAACACCCCGAGGAGCATCACGGCAGTCGCCGTTCCAATCGATATTCCTAAAGAATTGAGTATCGGCCGAATGTTGGCGGCTCCCGATGGGAAAAATTCTTCCCAGGTTCGACGCTCCTGCACGGTGGCGAGCAGTGGCAGGAGAACGGAGAGCATTAGCCAAGCCGTTGAGAATACTCCGAGCGCGATCCCCAGCTTGCACCCGATTTGTTGCCGAAATAACTGTGTCCTGCCCCGCTCTGCGGCGGTGATGGCCGGGAACGCGACCGGCCTCCAGATCAGGACAAAGAGCATTGGGAGCGCTATCAGAGGCCACCCGACGCGCAGGGCCGAGAGAGTGTCGAGCTGCGTCGAGTAGGCCACCCAAACCTCCGCGGGGAGGACTTTGATTTGAAGAAGGGACGGCACCGAAAATTGATTGAGTGCGAGAACTAATGTCAGCAGACATCCGATCGCCAAGGGTCTGCGGATCATAGGCCAAAGGAGATGCCTCAGTAATGGCACCCCTCGAAGCTGCAGGTCCACCTCTAGCAATTCGTGAGTTAAGGGCATCCATGCTGAAATAGACGCAAGATAAGGGATCGGCCAGTAGAGAAGGCTTAGTAGTAGAACCCCCCCGGAAAGAGAGAAGAGGGAGATGGGCATCCAAGGGGTCAGGAGGCCTCCGACTCCAAGCAGCTGCATCCACGCATTGGTGATGAAAAACGGAGGCAGCGCCAGCGCGGTGAGCGCGGCTAGATGTACCACGTTTCGTCCTCGATCGGAAAGTGTCCGTGCCCAGAGCGCGATCGTGCAGCCGGCGATTGCCGCAATGGCACTCGCGAATGCAGCCACTCCGATACTGTTTTCGAGGAGCCTCCAATTCATCAGTCAGTGGACAATCTGCCTCGCCTCTTGATCATGATGATTCTGAAATTCCCAAGCTCCGAAGGGTCTGAAAGCAGAGCGCCACCGAGGCGCTGAGTCGCAGTGTTCACGCTTGAAAGCATCGCCCCCCCAGAGTTTGTTCCGCCGAGGCGAAAAGCAAGACCCCGGTTCTAACCCCTGAGTTGTAGTCCGCGTGCCTTCACTTTATTCCTTGCCGATGTGGTCTTGTCGGGATCGAAGGGAGCCATCTCTTGTTCCGTTCTGCGGTTGCTCCCTCCGACTCTTTTGGCTATGGGTAGCTCCCTCGGCGAGGGTATATGTCGGCGAGAGCGTCCCGTTGGACGCCCTCACGGACTCACCAGTCCCGAACCCTGTTTTATGTTCATTTACCCAAAGCATTACGACGTTATCGTTATAGGTGCTGGTCACGCTGGCGTTGAAGCTGCCCTCGCTTCTGCGAGAATGGGTGCCTCGACTTTACTCCTGACCACTAATCTCGACACGATCGGCCAGATGTCTTGCAACCCAGCCATTGGCGGCCTCGCTAAGGGTCACCTTGCCAGGGAGATCGACGCTCTAGGGGGTGAGATGGGTAAAGCTACCGACATGACTGGCGTCCAATTCCGGATGCTCAACACAAAGAAAGGCCCATCCGTGTGGGCACCTCGGGCGCAATGCGACAAGAAAGCCTACCAGTTTCGTCTTAAGTGGATTTGCGAGCGACAAGTCAATCTGGATTGCAAGCAAGGCCAGACCGCGAAACTGCTGCACAAAGAGGGTGTGATGTATGGTGTTCAAACCACTCTCGAAGTTGAGTATCACGCGCGCTGTGTCGTGGTCACAACGGGTACTTTTCTCCGCGGCTTGATGCATATTGGTTCAAACCAACAGTCGGGTGGACGCGCGGGCGAGGGTGCTGCTTTAAGCCTCAGCGGATCTCTTCAGGAACTCGGGCTTCAGCTAGGTCGATTAAAAACCGGAACGCCTCCTCGCCTTCTCAAGAGGTCAATCGATTTTAGCAAAACCGAGAATCAGCCGGGTGATGAACGCGTGCCCTATTTTAGCTACTGGAAGGAGGACTTGTTCCACGTAGAACATTCCGGTGTTCTTGCAGGAAACTTCGGGAACTCCAACGGTAAGTATCCACCTGGCTCGATTCTAGATCACCTGAATGGCCAACTATCGTGTCACATCACCTACACAACTCCGCGGACTGCTGAGGTGATCCGAGCCAACCTTCATCGGTCCCCGATGTATTCGGGGGTGATCGAAGGCGTTGGGCCGAGATATTGCCCTTCGATTGAGGATAAGATTGTTAAGTTTGCCGACAAAGAGAGGCATCAAATCTTTCTCGAGCCGGAAGGCATCGCGACGGACGAAATCTACGTCAACGGCTTTTCGACCTGTTTACCTTTCGAGGTTCAAGTGGAATTGGTACGAACAATCCTCGGATGCGAGACAGCTGAGATCGTGAGACCAGCGTATGCCGTCGAATATGATTTTGCCAATCCGACTCAGCTCTATCCCTCCCTGGAGTGCAAGGTGTGCCAGAATCTTTTCTTAGCGGGTCAGATTAACGGAACCTCGGGATACGAGGAGGCGGGCGCTCAGGGTTTAATGGCCGGTATCAACGCTGCTCTCAGAGTGCAGGGCAGACCCGCTGTGGTTCTGGGAAGGGACCAGGCCTACATCGGAGTTCTTATCGATGATCTGGTCACCAAGGGGACCATCGAGCCCTATCGCATGTTCACCAGCCGCGCGGAGTACCGTCTCCTGCTGCGTCAGGACAACGCGGACGCTCGTCTCTGCGACATCGGACGCGAGGTGGGGCTTCTGCCGGAACGCAATTATCAACGGTTTTGCACGAAGCGTGATGCGGTTAAGGCCGAAATCGAGCGACTTGAGGTGACTCGGGTGGGTGGAGATACCCTATCCAAAATCCTGCGTCGCCCCGAGATGAGCTATGCCATCTTGCCCGATCGCCGCCCTGACCTACCCTTAGAGGTAGCGGAACAGGTTGAGATCACTCTGAAATACCAAGCCTATATTACTCGTCAGCAGGCCGAGGTAGATAGATTTCGATCGATGGAGGATAAACAGATTCCAGGTTGGATCGACTACGCTTCTGTCTACAGCCTGCGAAGTGAAGCACGCCAAAAGTTAACCGTCATCCGCCCTTTCACCATCGGCCAGGCAAGCCGCATCAGCGGAGTAAGTCCAGCCGATATCAGTATTCTTCTCGTGCATCTGAAACGCGGACCTTCCACCCCGGCTTCTCCA
>JAYTTC010000315.1:0-6480 GCA_043745255.1 Verrucomicrobiales bacterium | reverse complement strand
AGCTTGCAGGTAAGGTGGGCATGCAGTAGCTTCTGCCCAGACGTTTACCTCATAACAACTCAGTGAACGCATCTCTTCATTTGATCAAAAAGACATTGTCTGGAAGCAGGGACGCTTCTGCTGGATCGCACTGGGAGCCGAACACCGATGTCTATCTCGCGGAGAATCGGCTGATCATCAATGTGGAGCTGGCCGGCATGCGCCGGGAGGATGTGGAGCTTTGTATTGATGGAAACCGTCTGATCATTTCCGGCCAGCGCCCTGATTGCGGCCGCCCCCCTGGCTCGTCATTCATGGTGATGGAGATCAACTACGGGCCATTTGCCTGCGAGTTCGAGCTTCCGGAGGGTTATGATTTGGGCCAAGCTGTCGCGACCTACCAGAACGGCTTTCTCAAGATCGAGATTCCCCAAACTATTCGAGCCATTAGCCGGCGTCAAAAGGTACTGCCCTTCACTGTGAAAAAGTAGCGTTTCTGCTGATTTCTCCGGTTCAGTTGAACTCAAGATGCACCCGCTTTTGCTGGTAGTTGAGGAGAAAAGCATGGATGCCTTCAGATTTTCCCCTCTCTAGCTTCCTTTCTTGCCCAATCGAAGTGTTGCAGTAGCCAAAAACCGTTCAAGATCTGCGGTAACGACCCGATGTTAGACCTCGAGTAAAAAAACTGCTGAGATTTGGCGACGCGCTGTTTAGGGTGCCTCAGTTCGCAGCAACTTATGAGCATTCTTGCTATCTCGGTGGTTGAAGCAGCTCCGCATAGGGCGGGGGGCTGCGCAAGTTCGTCGCGGAGGGATCGGCTCGTTTTTCCGAGCTCTCGGTATGCGCTCGGCGTTGTTCGTCACGAATTGTCGGTTTCTCGCACACTACGATGACCAGCCCCGACACAGAGTTTATTCGAATCCTTGGCGCGAGTGGCGGCACGGGGACCGCCCGCTCCTCTGCAAAAACCGTCCCTGAAGTTTTACCGGTCCTCGGCTTGTCGGACATCGTGATTTTCCCAGGCATGGTGGCCCCGTTATTGGTCGAGACGGCTCAAAGCATCCGTCTCATTGACGATGTGGTGGAAGGAGATCGTTTGCTGGCGGTTGTCCTGCAGAAGAATGCCGAGGATCAGAACCCGATGCCCGAAGAGTTGCGGGAACACGGCTGCGCTGTGCGTGTGCTGAAAATGATGAAGTTCCCGGATAACACCGTGCGAATTCTCATCGAAGGTCTTTGGCGCATTCGGATTCGGGATTACGAGACCCTTTCGCCCTATCTGCGGGCTCATGTCGAGGTCATGAAAGACGTCATGGATCCCTCCGTGGAGATGGTGGCGCTCACGCGAAATGCGCATCAGCAATTCCAGGAGATCATCAAGCTCAGTCCGTCAATGTCCGAGCAGGTGAAGGTGGCGGCCCTGAACACGGATGCTCCCGGTACGCTCAGTGACATTATCGCCACCAACCTCAATCTAAGCCTCGAGGAGAGACAGCAGTTGATTCAGATCAGCGACGTCCGACAGAGGCTCGATTTGCTCCGGCCGCTGCTCACTCGCGAGCTTGAGGTCCTTTCCATCGGCTCGAAGATTCAAAACGACGTGAGCTCTTCCATGGCGAAGAGCCAGCGCGATTTCTTCTTGCGGGAACAGATTCGAGCCATCCAGCGGGAGCTAGGTGAAACCGATCCGGTGACCACCGAAGTGAACACCTTGCGGGAGCAGGCGGAGAGGACCAAGCTGCCTGAGGAAGTCAAAAAAGTTGTTTTCAAGGAACTCGACCGACTGCAGCAGTTGACTCCAGCGGCTGCGGAATATGCCATTACCCGAAACTATCTCGACTGGCTGCTAGAGTTGCCTTGGGACAAATCGACCCGAGACAATCTTGAGCTTAAGGCAGCCAAGAAGCTGCTTGATGAGCAGCATTATGGGCTAGAAAAGGTGAAGGATCGTCTTCTGGAGTTTCTCGCCGTAATTCAGCTGAAGAAGAACCTAAAAGGCCCCATCCTCTGTCTGGTGGGGCCTCCGGGAGTCGGGAAAACCTCGCTTGGAAAGAGCGTTGCCGATGCGCTGGGACGCAAGTTCGCGCGCATCGCGCTCGGGGGCATGCGTGACGAGGCGGAAATTCGAGGCCATCGGCGTACCTATGTCGGAGCGATGCCGGGTCGAATCATTCAATGTCTGCGTCGAGTGGAGAGCTGCAATCCGGTGATCTTGTTCGATGAATTGGACAAGGTTGGCTCCGACTACCGCGGTGATCCCGCGGCGGCGCTCTTGGAAGTGCTCGATCCGCAGCAGAATAAGACCTTTACCGATCACTATCTTGATGTTCCCTTTGATCTTTCTCAGGTGCTTTTCATCACCACTGCGAACTGGCTCGATCCGGTGCACCCGGCTTTGGTCGATCGTCTCGAGGTGATCCAGTTGCCCAGTTACACCGCTAGTGAGAAGCTCTACATTGCAAAGCGGCATCTGGTGCCTCGACAACTTGAAGAGCATGGGCTGAGCCGAGGGAAGATGAAGCTACCGGAAGGAACGCTCCGGCATCTTATTAGCGATTACACACGCGAGGCGGGTGTGCGGCAGCTGGAACGTGAGATTGGTTCGCTCGCCCGCAAGGCGGCGCGCCGCTGGATGGAACAGGAGCAAAAGGGGAAACCTATCTCCGTGGGTCCGGAGGATCTCAAGGAGTTTCTCGGTCCTGTCCGCTTTGTCCAGGAGACCGCGGAGCGGATCACCGAAGTGGGAATCGCGACCGGACTTGCATGGACTCCCGTCGGGGGTGAGATCCTTTTTATCGAAGCCACCAGGATGCCAGGCAACGGTCGATTAATGCTCACCGGATCGCTCGGAGATGTGATGAAAGAAAGTGCTCAAACCGCGCTGAGCTACCTCCGCAGCCAGGCTAAGGCGCTTGCGCTCGACGTTCGGGATTTTGAGAAATTTGACCTGCATATCCATGTGCCCGCAGGAGCGACTCCGAAGGACGGGCCGAGCGCGGGACTTACCATCGGCATCGCTCTCGCCTCGCTGCTGTCTCAGCGACGAGTGCGCTCTGATGTCGCGATGACCGGGGAGATCAGTCTGAGGGGGCGAGTGTTGAGGGTTGGCGGGATCAAGGAAAAGGTGATGGCCGCAGCTCGATCCGGCATCAAGCAGGTGATCCTCCCAGCTCAAAACGACAACGACTGGCTAGAGGTACCCGAAGAAATCCGGAAGAAAATGAAAGTTCATTTCGTCAAACAACTCGCGGATGCATTGCCCAAAGCGCTCGTGTGAAGGGGCACTGTAGCCACAGGCGACCTATAATGCGTTGATCGCCGTTCCAAATGGAAAAATATTTTACATTTCAACGATTCCGATGGGCTTATTGCATCTCTATTGCCCTGCTCCTTGATGTGTGGGTCGCGGACGTGACTTTCGCCAAGGATTCTGAGCCTACCCCGGAGGAGTTGCTTGAGGGAGAGCGATTGGCCGCAACGCTCCGCTCATTGCCTCCCGCTGCGGACCTGCGACTCAATGGGTGCCTGAATATTCGAGATGCTTCCGGGAATATTCGAGAAGTGCCATTCCTGTTTCAGGCCACGGTGACCCCGACCAATTGGACCTCGACCTATCGATCTAAGGGAGTCGGCACCTCTCCCATGGGGGAGCATGTGTCCGTCGCTCATCGAACCGATCACGCGAACACCTACTGGAGCGCGTCAGACTCATTTCCCGATGTATGGCAGCTCCTCGTCGGTGGGGCAGAAACGAGATCTTTCGCTGGATCGGATTTCTCCCTTGCAGACTTGGGGCTCGAATTCCTGCATTGGCCGGGTCAGCGAATTTTGCGGATCGAGATGCGGAAAAGTCGGTCCTGCCATGTTCTAGAAAGCAGTCGACCTTCATTCAAGGCGGGAGAATATCGCCGGATCATCTCCTGGATCGACGTGGAGTCAGGCGGGCTTTATGTGGCGGAGGCCTATGATGATCAGAACAAACTTCTTAAAGAGTTCAACGTCAACAATATGGCGAAAATGGACGGGCGTTGGCAGATCAAGCAAATGGAGATCCGAAATGTGCGAACTAAATCACGTACCCGGCTGGATTTTGAAGTGAAGTGATCACGTTCCTAGGTCCCGCTGTCGGCGAGTTGGCTGGAAGTCAGGAAACGGTTTTGTGGATTGTTTCTTAGTCGTAACGATCTGAATTCAGTTCTGTCCAATGTAACGTGGAAGCCCGACTCAGTATGCCTCAATCAGGAATTCCTCCCCAACCCCCGCCCGATCTTGCGCTGTCCCCTCCGCCGTTGGGGGCGACCTCTGAAAATTTCAGCAAAATTTACGAAGAGCATGCCCGTCACGTGTACTACGTCGCGCTTCGAATGCTTGGGGATCCGGTGCAGGCGGAGGACGCGACTCATGATGTTTTTGTGAAGGTCTTTCGCAACCTGGACCGGTTCCGAGGTGAATCATGTGTTAAAACCTGGCTTTATCGCATCACCATGAACCACTGCCAGAACATGCTGAAGTCCTGGCAACAGCGGAACATTTACTCCAATGCCGACGAGGCGATTTGGGATACCAGCGTGGGGCCGGATGAGTCGCCTCTTGAACTGCTGGAAACTCAGGAATTGGGAGGGCGGATTCAAAAAGCACTGGATTTGCTTCCTTGGGAGTATCGAAAGCTCCTGCTACTCGTGGCGGACGATGAACTGAGTTACGAACAAATTTCGCAGATCACTGAACAAAGTATTGATGCGGTCCGCGGGAAACTGCATCGCGCTCGCAAGGCGTTCGCGCACCACTTCCGCACCACTGCTTGATTCATTCCCAATGAAACCCAAAACTCCGAAGCAGAATTCCCCGCCGCAGCACATCCAGCTTGAGCAGAATGCCGAGAGTTCTCCCGAGCTTCAGCAATCGCTGACTTTCGAGACTGTGGAAGAGTTACTCAGTTACGATCGGAGCGAGACGGAACTTCCAGACCGTGTTGTTCGTCGGCTGCGCGGTTCGTTGCCCGGTCAGGAGCTCAAGTCAGTTCGGCCGCAGCCTCCGAAGCCTTGGAAACCCCGCAGCCCGGAATGATTCCAGATCCAACGAGGTCGAGGCGAGCCCCGATGTGACGATGACAGAGGAGAGAACACGACATCATGACCAATCTTTTTTCAGCCAGATTTCTCCAGGGATTGGCGGTTTTGGTTGCGGTTGTCGCGGGGCTGTTCTGGGTGGTACGATGGACAATCCGGCGGAGCCGCGACCCTCGTAGCGTTCGCTTCAAGTGGAGTGTGACTCTGGTTCTGCTTGGAGGCATCCTGGTTCCCGTTGCTCTGACCGGCCCCAGCTATGCTGCGGCGTTTATCGTGCCCTTCGTCTGTGTAGGGATGGGCGTGGTAATGAGTCTAATGTGGACCCCTCATTTGGCTGCCTGGTTCTGCAGTTCCATTACGTCCGCAATCGATGGAGGATCCCAGGAGCTCACTCCTCAACCTCTCTACTCAGCCGCTGAGTCAAAGCGTAAAGCAGGTCGATATCGGGAAGCCTTGGTGGAGATCCAAGGTCAGCTGGAGCGTTTCCCTGAGGACCACCATGGCCAGATGCTTCTCGCTTCGATTTATGCGGAGAACCTCAACGATCTTTCGCGCGCTGAGGTGGTGATCCAACGCCTTTGTGCCCGACCGAAGGTGACACCCAATCAGCTCGCTGGCGCACTCAACACTCTCACCGACTGGCATCTTCGGTACGGGCAGGATCCAGAACGAGCGCGACAAGACCTGCGGACCATCTTGGAGCGCTTGCCGGACACGGAGTTCGCGCAGTACGCTGAGCAGCGGCTCGCCCACCTCGCGCGGCCCGATCGCCTCATGGAGGCACACGACCGTCCCACCCTCGTTTTGAAGCCGGGCGTTCAGCGGATAGGCCTTCGGAAGGAACCGCTCGACCTCAAACCGCGCGAGCAGGCTCCGGCTGAGAAGGCGACATCTCTTCTGCAACACCTAGCGGAATTTCCAAACGATAACGAGGCGAGGGAGGAGTTGGCGCGGGTTTATGCCGAAGACTTCAGTCGTCCTGAGATGGCCATCCAGGAGCTTGAGCAGTTAATAACGCACCCGCATCAACAGCAACGGCAAATTGCGCGATGGCTCAACTTGATTACAGACCTGAAAATCCGACATCAGCGGGATGTGCCGGCTGCCGCCGAGACGCTGCAGCGGATCATAGACCTTTACCCCAAGGCGGCGGTAGCGGATCAGGCGCGATCCCGGATGGCCCTCCTTGCCCGCGAGCTGCAAGGGCAGCAAGAAACGGCTGCCCTGACCCTGGGTGAGTATGAGCAGCGGTTGGGGTTGAAGAAGCCTCAGCGCCGGGAAGAGGATCGGGGTTGAGCTGGATCCAGCGCCGGAACGAAAGGAGGCACTGTCTTGTCGGTGGCCAGCCTAAGAGCGATCTGCTTATCCACTTCGCTGGCCAGGTAGAGATCGGCACCCCCCCCCCGGGTGCGTGCTTGGACGGTGGCGCGAG
>JAYTTC010000314.1:0-6487 GCA_043745255.1 Verrucomicrobiales bacterium | reverse complement strand
CTCGGATCACGGCTCCGAAGGGATCCACGGTCCACTTGCTTCTCTCCACCCCCACCACATCGGTATGGCCCATCAGCAGAAGTGGTTTTTTCTTCCCGTTGCCGCGGAGGCGAGCGATGAGGTTGCCGCGTCCAGGGGCAAGGGTGAGAATCTCGGATTCGATTCCGTCGCGGTCGAGCATCGACTTGAAGTAATCTGCCGCCTGCGTTTCGTTGCCAGGAGGATTGCTGGTGTCGATTTTGACCAATCCCACCAGGACTTCGACGAGTTGGGGGCTGGCAATCGCGTAGTCTGGTTCGGAGGCCGCGCGCGCTGGGAGAGTCAGAACAATGAGGAAGGCGAGATGGAGGAGTCGGCCGGCCGGGATTCGGTGCATGCCCGCTGGTATCGTTTCGGTCCGGCGATGTCAACTCGAGGGACCAGAAAGTCAGCAAATCCAAAATGAGAACGGCTGTGACTTGATCGCGAGCAGGGCTCAGGCTAGAACTCTCCTGCTAACATGGTTTCGCCATACTGTTTTTACCTTCGCGCTCGGGCCGGGTGGCTGATCGTGTGCCTCATGGTCTCGTGGGTCGGCTCTGCTGGAGCCGCGATTGATCTCTCCCAGGCATTCGACGAAGCCAACAAGCTCTATGAGCAGGGCAAATACGGCGCGGCGGCGGATGCCTACGAGCAGCTGCTGAAGGAGGGACAGACAACATCCCCGGTGCTCTTTAATCTGGGGAATGCGCGTTTTCGTAGCGGCGAGACCGGGCGGGCGATTATAGCCTTTTCGCAAGCTGAACGCCTTGATCCACGTGACGCTGCGGTCAAAGCCAACCTCCAGTTTGCGCGCCGCACGCTTCGAGGTGCGGAGGAATCCACCCAGCCTCTCTGGCTGCGACTGCTCGGGCGGCTGCACATCAACGAGTGGGCTTTTTTGACGTCGCTATCCCTCTGGATTTGTTTTCTCGCTCTCGCCGCTTGCGAGTGGCGACCCGCTTGGAAGCCTTCGCTGCGACGAGCGGTACGGATTAGCGGCCTGATGGCGGTCGTGTCGGGCGCGGCCCTTCTCAGCCTCGCAACCCTGGAGCGTCGGCGAGTGGCAGTGGTGGTGGTGAAGGAGGCGCTGGTTCGCTTCACTCCCATCGAGGAATCCCCGGTTCGCTTCACCGCAAACGATGGCTTGGAGCTGATTGTGGTGGGACAAAAGCCCGCGCCTGCGGGACAGCCTGAGTGGCTGGAAGTGCGGGATCCCGCGAATCGTATCGGCTGGGTGAAGCGGGATCAGGTGGGTTTCGTGAAGGAGTCCTGATCCGTGAAGGCTCTAGCTCCACAACCTGGCCAATCGGACGACTCTCAAGATGAAACGTCTTGATCAGGCCCTGGTAGACCTCGGGCTTTGCGACAGCCGCGAAAAAGCCAAGCGATCGATCCTCGCAGGAGAAGTTCGGGTGAACGAGCAGGTTGCTCGCAAGGCAAGCGACACGGTGCGCCCAGCGGACGTGGTGACGCTGGCGGTGCGGGAGCGGTTCGTCAGTCGTGGAGGCTGGAAGCTGGATCATGCCCTGCAGCACTTCCACATCAAGGTGGCTGGGAAGGCGGCGATCGATCTTGGAGCTTCCACGGGCGGGTTCACGGACTGCCTCCTTCAGGCCGGCGCGGTTCGTGTGTATGCGATCGATGTGGGGCAGGGACAGCTGGCCTGGAAGCTTCGCCAGGATCCCCGAGTGGGGGTGATGGAACGAACCAATGCGCGGCATGTCACCCCTCGCCATTTTCCCGAGGGAGCGTTGCCCGTTCCATTAATCGTGGTCGATTGTTCGTTCATCTCGCTGCGACAGATCCTGCCATCGGCCATTTCCTTGCTTGACCGGGCAGGGGAGATCGTGGCGTTGATCAAGCCGCAGTTCGAGGCCGGCAAAGCGGAGGCCGACCGCGGGGCCGGCGTGATTTCGGATCCAGCGGTTCACGAACGGGTCATTCGCGAGCTTGAGCAGTTCGCCACAGCGGAGTTGAGGCTGTTGTGGCGCGGAGTGACTCAGTCTCCGCTTCTGGGGCCGGCGGGCAACAAAGAGTTCCTGGTGCATCTTGAAAAAACGGAATGAATCCATTCGTCGCGTCGGGCTTGCGGCGAATTCTCAAAAAACGGTCAGCCGCGCGCTGATTCAGCGGGCCGCCCGCCTGATCCGTCGCAGTGGTCGAGCGCTCTTTTGCGATGCTGCCACCGCGCAGTTGGCGGGCCTGTCCTGCCCGCAGTTCGCCGATACCCGCGAACTGGCGCGTCGCGTGGATGTTCTTCTGGTGTTCGGCGGAGATGGCACCATGCTCCGGGTCGCCCGAGACACCGCCGGTCTCACCACCCCGATCCTGGGCGTGAAGGTGGGTGGACTTGGATTCCTGACGGCCGTCCAGAACGACCAGCTTCCGGACGCGCTGGAAAAGATCTGGACCGGACACTTCTCCACCGACGTGCGGCGTCTGATCGAAGCCCGAATCGAGACGCGTCCGAGTGTCCCCTCCCATCTGGCATTGAACGACGTGGTGCTCGGTCGTGGAGATGTGTTTCGTCTGATTGATCTCGCCGTCAGCGTCGATGATGAATTCCTCACCCAGTATCGCTGCGATGGATTGATCATCAGCTCCCCGACCGGATCAACCGCCTATTCCCTGGCTGCGGGAGGAGCGATCGTCAGTCCTAAAGCGGATGTGCTGACGCTCACTCCCATCTGCCCGCACACCCTGTCCAATCGTTCGGTGATCGTGAATTCTCGTTCGATCGTGCGGGTGAAGGTGGTCAGTCGCACCGTGCAAACCATCCTGACCGCAGACGGTCAGGTGCAGACGCCGCTGGAGCCCGGGGACGTGGTCCATCTGAGCCAGAGTCGCCATTCGATTCGTCTGCTTCGTTTGGAGGGAAGCGCGTTTTTTGCCACGCTTCGCCAGAAACTCAATTGGAGCGGGAGTAGCGTTCATTAACCCATGTTGCGTCTCAAAGACATCGCGGAACGGGCCGGCGTTTCGATCATGACGGTCAGTAAGTCGTTGCGGGACGAGTCGGACATCTCGGTGGCCACCAAGGCGCGGATTCGCAAGCTGGCGGCCGACATGGGATACGTGCCGAACTCCGCGGCTCAGGGCTTGCGCAACCGCACCACCCGGCTTCTTGGGCTGATCATTTCGGCGGCCACCGATCCCGTGTTCGCTCGCATCTCCATGGCCTTGGAAGAGCAGGCCCACGCGCGGGGCTATGATATCCTGTTCGCCCACTCCTTGAACCAGACCGAGCGCGAGGAGGCCTGTATCCGTCGCATGCTCGCACGGCGGGTCGATGGGCTCTTTCTCTCTCCGGTCTATCGAAGGGAGCCGCAGGCGGCGATGTACGACGAGTTGTGGAATCGTCGTATTCCCACCGTGCTGCTCGGTCATCGCGCACCGTTTTGCTCGAACTTTGCCTCGGTGGAGACCGAAGATATCCTCGCAAGCTACATGGTGACCCGTCATCTGCTGCAGCTGGGCCATCGTCGGATCGCCTTTTTGTGCGGACCGGCCGCGTCTCCGGCCAGCCAGGAGAGGCTGGAAGGATATCGACGCGCTATTCGCGAAGCGGGACTCGAGGTGCAGGATTCCCTCCTCTTCCAAGCGGGTGGAACCATCGAGGAAGGCGAGAAAGCGGCAGCTCAGATGGTCGCGGAGCAGTGTGACGCCACGGCCGTTCAAGCCGTGAATGACCTGGTAGCGATCGGCGCTGGCACCTTCCTGCTGCGTCAGGGGTTGAAAATGCCTCAAGATGTCTCGCTGGCCGGTTATGGCAACATTCTGGTGAGCGAGCATTTTCGAGTTCCGCTGACCAGCATCCGACAGCCCAAGTATCGCATGGGCATCGCCGCCATGGAGAGCATGATCAAGCTCCTCGCTGGGGAAATGCCTCCGGTGAAGCGATTGGTCGGGGAATTGGTGATTCGCGAGAGCACTGGCCCTGTCCCTCCGAGGTCGCCGTTCAAGCCTTTAGCCTCGTAAATTCAAACTACGGCTTGACTTTCCCTCTTCTCAGGCAAGATTTTCATTTGCTCTAACACCAAAATTTATGGCTGACATCGCGAACCGCTATCCTGAGAACGTGACTGGGAAATTCTTCGTGGACAATCAATGCATTGATTGTGACCTCTGCCGTGAAACGGCTCCCAGCAACTTCACCCGCAATGACGACGGCGGTTACTCCTATTTGTACAAACAGCCCGAGAGCCCCGAGGAGGAAAATCAGTGCAAGGAAGCCATGGAGGGATGCCCTGTCGAGGCCATCGGCAATACCGGAGTTTAGCTTCGTCGCTGTGAAAGGCATCATTCTCGCCGGCGGTGCCGGCTCGCGGCTCTATCCTCTGACGCTGGTCGCCAGCAAACAGTTGCAGCCGGTCTATGACAAACCGATGGTGTACTATCCCCTCACCACGCTCATTGAGAGCGGAGTGAGAGAATTTTGCCTGATCTCCACTCCTCAGGACCTGCCGCGGTTTAGACAGCTTTTGGGAAACGGCTGCGGGTGGGGGATCTCGATTGAGTATCGCGAGCAGTCCAAGCCGGAAGGGATCGCTCAGGCGTTTCTAATCGCCGAGTCCTTCATCGGACGTGATCCGGTCTGCTTGATTTTGGGAGATAATATTTTCTACGGCGGTGACACGTTCCATCGGGCGTTCGCGGAGTTCAAGGTCGGGGCCACCATTTTTGGATATCATGTCCACGATCCGGAGCGATACGGGGTGGTGGAGTTCGATCGGGAGGGCAAGGCGGTGTCGATCGAGGAGAAGCCGAAACAGCCCAAGAGCAGCTATGCTGTCCCCGGACTCTATCTTTACGACAATGAGGTTGTCGCGATTGCCAAAGAGTTGAAACCGTCGGCTCGCGGTGAGCTCGAGATTACCGGCGTGAACGTTGAGTATCTCCGCCGCGGGACGTTGCGGGTGTGTCGGCTGAGTCGGGGTTTTGCATGGCTCGACGCCGGCACTAGCACCAGTCTTCATGATGCCTCGGCCTATGTGCAAACTGTGGAGCGTCGCGCCGGGATCAAGATTGGGTGTCCTGAAGAGGCTGCGTTTCGGCAGGGATTTCTTTCCCTCGACGGGTTGCGGACTAGGGTGGGTCGACTCCCAAACTGTGAGTACCGCAGCTATCTGGAAGAGGTTGTGAGCGAGGCCGAGCGGCCTGGTTGAGCCTCGCATGAACGCTCTCCGAGACTCTAGGACATGATTCTGTTGTTAGGAGCCACCGGCTATATCGGACAAGCTTTCGCACGGGAGCTTGCCTCCCGCGGTACGCCCTTTCGAGCCCTCTCTCGGAGCGAGGTCGATTACTCGCGCTTTGTTCCTCTGGTCGGCCTCCTGCGTACGCTGAAGCCCGACTTCGTGATCAATGCCGCGGGCTTCACCGGAAAGCCCAACGTGGACGCCTGCGAGTCTCAGAAAGCCGACACCCTTGCAGGCAACACTCTCCTGCCGCTGACTGTGGCCCAGGCCTGCGCCTCGACCGGGGTCCCGTGGGGACATGTGTCCTCGGGATGCATCTACAGCGGCTCCAAGGTGCAAACCCCGGGTGGGATTAGCATCGAGCCCGATCTCACACGTGCTGATCTCAGAGCTCTGGCGGATCAGCAGCCTTCTGCGCTTCACGGATTCACGGAGGAGGATCCACCGAACTTCAGCTTCCGTTCTCCGCCCTGCAGCTTCTACAGCGGGTCAAAAGCCCTGGGTGAAGAGGCTATTGCAGGAGTCGGGCAAAGCTATATTTGGCGCCTGCGGATTCCGTTCGATGAGGAGGATTCCGGACGAAACTATCTCAGCAAGGTGCAGCGGTACGCCAAAGTTTACGACAATGTGAACTCGATCTCGCACCGGGGCGACTATGTGCGAGCCTGCCTTGATCTCTGGCAGAACCGAGCTCCCTTTGGCGTCTACAATGTGACGAATCCCGGATTCATCACCACGCGACAGGTCATCCGCCGGATTGAACAGTGGTTGCGTCCGACCCGTTCGTTTGAATTCTGGACCGACAATGCCGAGTTCTATCGAGTCGCGGCCAAGGCCCCTCGTTCCAATTGCGTACTCGACGTGAGTAAGCTGCTCCGCGCCGGCGTGACCCTGCGCTCAGTGGATGAAGCCCTGGAAGCCTCGTTGCGACACTGGCGACCCGAGCCGCGCTGAGATTTACGGATCCGAATCCTTTAACTTCGAATGAGCATGCATCTCCTCGTAACCGGCGGTGCCGGATTTATCGGATCGAACGTCGTTCGACAAATGCTGCATCGTCCCGAGCTTGAGCGCTTGGTGAATCTCGACTGCCTGACCTACGCCGGCCATCTTGAGAATCTATCGGGAGTGGCGAGGGATTCCCGTTATGCTTTCGAGAAGGTGGATCTGCGCGATAAGCCAGAGGTCGTCCGCGTGGTGCGCCAGCACAGCATCACCCATGTTCTGCATCTCGCCGCAGAGTCCCATGTCGATCGCTCCATCAGCGG
>JAYTTC010000313.1:0-6492 GCA_043745255.1 Verrucomicrobiales bacterium | reverse complement strand
CATCGTATAACCAGTCCACGGCTTCGGCATCGCCGGACACAATCGCCACTTTGCCGATCACTCGACGCCCTCCTCCTCCCAGGATCACCGAGTTGGTGGCTCCCGGCTGAACCTCCACCACTACCCCGTGACTCAGAGCGACCGGCCCGCCGTTTCGCCTTTCGATGAACTTGTATTCCACCAAGGCCTGATTGTCACCCGGAGGCACTTTATCAAAGGCAAAATGTCCCTGGGGGTCAGGAACTGTCTTATAGGCCATGGTCACCGCGGAGCGTCCTTCACCGTCGCCGAAATATGAGGGACTGAACGCCTGCAATCGGATCGATTGGTTGGGCTCAAGTCCTGTCCCCACTCGAAAGACACCTTCCACTCGCCCCCATTTCCTTAATTGGACCCGGCCATTGGCAGGAAAATCTGAAACACGGACATCGGCGATCCCCTGCTCGTGCACCGCCACCAGATGCGAGGCATGCAAGCGTGGCTGAAACTCGAAGCGTCCCTGACTGTCGGTGTGGGTCTGATCGCAGTAGCTGCTGGAGCGATTGAGTTGTCCGGGTCGGTCCAGATAGGCCATGTCTGACGCTCCGACGAGTGCTAGCGAGCAGTTCCCAGCCGGCTTGCCATCCGGCAGCAAGATCACTCCCGTGATGCCCTTTCCGGGAGTGAGCCTAACATCATTGGTGTAGTAGCCTGCTCGGGAGAACTCCGCGCTTTCTACTGGCAGATAGCCTGGGGCCTCAATCATCACAGCGCAGCGCATATTGGATGAGTAAAGATCCAGCACCGTCGAGTAGCTCCCGTCCCGTCCTCGCGTGATGTTGTAACGTCGCCAGCTCATCGGCTCGCCGACATTGTAAGCCTGCCCGCGGATAACCGAGAAGTCCTGCACCGGCTTGCCGTTCGTGGCGTCCACAACATGCCCAACCACGGTGGAGGGCCGGTTCATCGAAAAGCTCAACTCGCCGTCCTCCCAAATCATCGAGTAATTCACCCGCCCTTGGTTTGCTTTCCCAATTCGGAAAAACAAAGTGCCCGGCGAGCCGTTGGTCCAATAGAACTTTCCAGTCGAATCCGTCACTCCGTGAAAATTGAAGAGATTCATCTCATTCCACGACTCCAGCGAGACGTCAACTCCAGCGATCGGCTCATTGTTCTGGTCGTGAATATTTCCAACTAACAACTTGGTTCGAGGCAGCGTGATGTGCAGCTCCTCCCCCAGCTCATTCACACTCAAGCGCTGAACCGAAGGCGCATATCCCTCGGCCATGATCAGAAATCGAAGGTCACCCGAAGCGTCCATCGCGGAGAAAGAAAATGCGCCCCGACTGTCGGTGGCGGCCAGTTTCGCTGGGACATGTTGATCGCTCGGGACGGTGTAGATGCCGGCATCCACTACCGGTAGTTTCTCAGCGTTCAGAACAGTTCCATGCAGTCGAGGCAATGGAACGAGCTGAGCCACCAGCTGCTGCTTGAGCGCATCCTCGCTGCGCCACCCATTCTCTCGCGGGGATTTTGGATCAATTCGATATCGCGAGGTTTGGAAGCCGGTGTGCAGCACCTCCGCTTCGAAGCCTTCCAGTGACTCGGGAGCGCAACGGCTGCGCCATTTCCCGTCCGCTCCGGATTGAACCTCGCCGTAGTCCATCCGTGTCCGTTCGCGTTTGGACTCCGAACGAACTCGAAAAAGGCTGACCGTTGCGCCGGCGATGGGTTTGCCATCTTTGTCCTGCACGGTCCCTCCAACACTGACCCCGAGCGCAAGATCAACCGTGTGCTCTCCGCCCAAAGATTGATGGTCCAGCCGGGAGCGCTCCAATAGAACGGGAAGGCGATCTGGAGCACGCACCCAGATCGCGTAAGAGACGGTTTGTGCAGGAGGGAACCAGAAGCGAATCCGACCCGCCGGATCGGCAACCTGGTGGTCCAGGAAAAAGCGATGATCCCCAGACGACACGGTGAAGAAGGCCTCAGCGCCACTGAGGGGGGTCTGGCTCGCCGCGTCACGTGCGACCACCGTCATCGGCTGCCTCAGCATCGCTTCGGAATCGTGATCCAGCCGTCGGCGTGGTCGTCCCTTGGCGGCCGGCCCCGCAACTCCAGCCTGTGACACATGGTCCACGGTCATCGCGACAACAAACGGGCTCGAATGGCCGAACAACGAGAGCAGGTCTAGTCGATCTACTTTCACGTCCGGACGCGGATTGGTGAGGGTGGTGAGAAAGAGTCTCGGTCCTGAATCGCCTCCTGATTTCTCCGAGGTCTCGGGCGGCCATACCTGCCGGGACTGAGGATCCAAAGGTTGTAGATCGGCCTCGCCTCGCTCAGGAATCCATCCGCGAACATGCACTCCCGCCCCCAGTCGAAGCGATAGCTCCGTTCCGTCGCCGTAGTGAAACATTACCGAAATCAGTGGGGTTCCGTCGCGATCCGTTCCTTTCATCCCGTGCAGAAGATGCAGATGAACAAAAGCCTCCCCAACCTGAACTCCCCGAACGTGGGGAGGAGCCCAGTCGCCAGACCGTGCCCCATCGAGTCCTGTTAGCTGAAGATACCCATCGACCCGAAACGGAACGTCACCCAGGGTCTGCAACCCGCGCGGAAGCTTCCCCCAGGGAGAGCCCGTCCAGGCGTTGGTGAGCCACTCCTGGTAAAATCCAGAGAGCGCCAGAGGTTTTGCAGCCTCCTCACTCCGCAGCGGACACGGCATGGCAAGAGCCATCAGGACCAGGGATAAAACCCCGGCGAAGCCTGCCCTTCGGGCTGTGGAAGGATCTACATTCGTTTCCAGCATGATCTATTTCGAATGGCTGCTATTCGAGCCCGGACGAACGTCTGCTTGCCCGGAAATCTCTCGGAGAGGCATCCTGGCGAATGATTGGAGTCTTGCACAGATCCTGTTTGCCATTTTCTTTGTCCTCATCATTCTCACCCCATCATCTTACGCTCAAGCATCGGCAATGAATCTACTCGCTTGGAAAACGCCCGTGATGAAATTGGACTCTGAACACTCCGAAGCATTCAATCTGGCGCGTCGCAGGCATTCCTATTCTGTCGACCGACCCAGCCTACTGCTGATCGGTTTATTTCTGAGAGGCGTTCTGGTGGCCATTTTCCTACTCCTCGCAACGGGAGATTTACAGGCGAAAAAGAAGGGAGGTCCGCGATCAAGAGGACCGGAGATGCCCCTCTTCTCGCCTTCCGGCGGGATATTTGCTTCCAATGTCACCCTGAGTCTCAGCTTGAATGATCCCAGTCCCCGGTCGGTCATCGTGTTTACAACGGATGGGTCTGAACCCGGCGAACGTTCCAGCCGATATCGCGAACCCATCGCATTGACGAACTCTGTCGTGATACGTGCGCGAGTCCTGGCACCGGGAGAAGCCCCAGGCCTCGTGCGATCCGAGGACTACACGCTGATGGATGAAGACCTCCTTGGCTTCACTTCGAATTTGGCGCTGATGATTGTGAACACGATCGGCAATGAGCCCTCTCGCGATCGTAAAAACCACGCTTCGCTGCGATTGCTCGCGCCGCACTCGGGTCAAGCATCGCTGCTGGAAACGGCCCACTTCGAGGGCCGTGCCTTGCTCAACATCCGGGGACGAGCCTCGTTGCGTTATCCCAAGCGCAGCTACACCGTGAAGCTAGTGGATGATCAAGAAGAAGATCGTCCCGCGAGCCTGCTTGGAATGCCACGGGACGAAAACTGGATTCTCTATGCCCCCTACCCCGACAAGACTTTGATGCGGGACGTCCTGGCCTATGAGATGTCGCGCGCCATGGGCCATTGGGCACCGCGCACCGAGTTCATCGAGTTGTTCATCACCCAAGGTCAAAGGAAGCTCTCCCGGGCGGACTACGCGGGGGTTTACGTACTGGAGGAGCGCATCAACCGACATCCCGCTCGAGTCAATATCCAGAAGCTCGAGTCCTCCCAGGACGAGGAACCCGAGGTCAGCGGAGGATATATTTTCAAAAAGGATCACGTGGATCGCGGATACTTCGGAGCGCCTGATCTCCTCGGCGGTGGCACCTTCCTTTCCAGCAGCAACAAGAACGGCTTTCCCACGCCCGCCGGTGGGTTTCCGGCCGATCCGAAAGGATTCCTCCCCACCTACCGATCAAACTCCAAAACGAGAGAGAGCTCAGAAACCAGCAGTTCCTCTACCACGAGACGAACGTCAAGAGGCTCGCGAACGATCACCAATCTCTTGACGGCACCCGTGGTTCGCGATTCCGATAAAGTGAGCCGGTCTGTTTACACGGATGAGGACGGCACCGAGATTATTGAAAAAATCGAAGAAGGGTTCACCACCAGCAACCTCACCAACCAGTTTTACTGGGTCGAGCCGGAGGAGGATGAGGTGACCGGGGTGCAAAAAGCATGGCTGAAGCATTACCTTGATGGCTTGGAGCGCACCCTCTATGGGTCAAACTTTGTCGATCGTGCCACCGGGTATCGCCACTACCTCGATACCCCCTCAGCCATTGACTATCACCTTCTGGTGGAAGTGACGAAGAACGTGGACGGACATCGCTTCAGTACCTTTTTCACCAAGGATCGCGGTGGCAAAGTGCGGTTCGAGCCGGCGTGGGATTGGAATTTGAGTTTTGGGAACTGCAACGGGAAGCAGGGATGGATTCCAGAGTACTGGTTTTGGCCGCAGCTCAGCGATGCGGAATATACCTGGTACCGAAGGCTCTTTGATGATCCTGATTTTGGTCAGGAATACGTGGATCGGTGGACAAACCTGCGGACCAACATCCTCTCGACAAACCATTTGATCGCACGGATTGATGAACTCGCGTTGCTCCTGCAATCGGCGCAGGAGCGGAATTTCATCCGCTGGCCGATCCTCGGAAAGGGTGTGAACCCGAACTATTTCTTTGGGGAGACGTATGCCGAAGAGGTGGCTTGGATGAAGGACTGGCTGGTGAAACGACTGACATGGATCGAGGCCCAGTTCGTTGCTCCTCCGGCAATCCGAAGCGAAATCCGGCCTGATGGGAGCTTAAACCTGATCTGGAAGCCTTCATCCGGTGATCTGGTCTTCACCCTCGACGGCACCGACCCCCGCGCGCCGGGCGGAGCGGTAGCCGCACGGGCCTCGTCAGGACCACCACCGGACGCGATCCCAAGCGGCGCAGAGCTATTTGCCCGCACGCATCAGGAAGGCCGCTGGAGCGGGCCGACACGTTTGCGGAACTGACGGGCTAGGGCGTGGACCCGCCCTGGGTCAACGCTGAGCGGATCTCCTCCTCCAATTCTTCGGGTTTCCACTCGTTGCCGATCAGCACTTTCTGCACCTTCCCACGCGGATTGATAACCACCGTCCGCAAATTGTGGCTCAGTGTCCCGCTCTCCTTAAAGAACTGGAGACCAAAATGTCGTCCGAGAGCCTCCACGTCATCGGGGGCACCTGTCAGAAAACTCCAATGCCGTGGATCATAGGAATACCGGGCGGCATAGCGTGAGAGAACCTCTGGAGTGTCGGTGGCGGGATCAATGGTAATGGAGAAGAAATGCCAGTTTGTTGGGAAGTCAGGCGAGGTCTTGAGCCGTTTATAGGCGTCGCGCAGGTTGGTAGACATTCGCGGGCACATCGTGGGAAACGGGCAAGTGGTAAAGAAAAACGTGAAAGCGATCGCCTGCCCTTGATAGCCGCCAAACGACATCGCTGCCCCGAATTCATTGGTGAGCGAGAACTCCGGCAGAACGTCTCCTGGAAACAGCGGCTCCGCTCGACGCACTCGCCGCATATCTCCTATGCCGTTGGTAGGCGAAGCGGAGACCGTGAACTCAGGAATCTTGTTGGTCGCGGGTGGAAACGTTCGCTGAACTTTTTCGATCCAGCCGTCCTTCGAGGTCACCACCATCCTGAAAGCGAGACGGTCTCCCACCGCCATGGAGGAAAGATCGCTAGCATCCTTCACTTCAAACTCCATGGTCATTTTAGCCATATAGCCTGGAATCTCCTCATGCGCGATGCGGAGCTTCCGATGGGCAAGATCCATCTCTCGGAGCACGCCTACGACTTCATAGTTCGTGGCGCCGGTAATGAATACCTTCTCTGGCTTCTTGGAAGAGACCCAGTCAGAACACCCGCTGCCGAGGAAACAGACAACCATCGCCAAAAGGAGACTTTCCCCGCGGGCCCATAGCAGTTCATTCATTCAAGGCAGTCTTCCAAAATGCCTGTTCCATGGCAAGCCGCAGGCGACAGAGAACAGCTGACAGCTTGACTTCGGCCCCGGATCTTGGCTCTGTATCTGGATCTTGGTTTCCACTCCTTCGGGAGTTTCCAGCGAAGCCGACAGGGGGCCGGGAGGCCCCCTTCCTTTTGCAACCTGCTTTTTCTACCGTGCCCCTGGCTCGCTGTTCTCCGACCCCGAGGCAGGGCTATCGACATGCTTGGCTTGAAGCCGCCTCGAGATAACGAGATGGAGCGAAATGACTGGCTTCAGGTCGTTCGATCTGCTCCCCTCTCGGCA
>JAYTTC010000312.1:0-6495 GCA_043745255.1 Verrucomicrobiales bacterium | reverse complement strand
GGTCAATTCGTGGAAGCGGATCAGCTTCGGACAGTCCAAGACCAGGCGGTTCATCCGGCCCTTGCCTTGAACGGTGATCAAACCATAAGCGCCGTTGTCTTTGATGGTGCATTTTGCACCCGGATCCACCGTAAGCTCCTTGGCTGTGAAGAACTGCTCGTCGTTGATGTTCCCGTAAACAATCCATCGATCCACGAAGCCTTCCTTCCGGGTGTCGCCAACCGGAACCGGCTCCAGGTAGTGGCTGTCTTTGAAACGCGGATCGACATTCGCTTCCCAATCCAATTGGTCGACGATGAAATCCAGATCCTTGTGCTTGCTCTTCGGCATGTCTTTGACGAGCAGACCCCACGGCACCTCGCGACCTTCGACGAGGCTTTGATACATTCCAAAGACGTCACTTCCCCATTGCGGCTCGTAGGTGCAAAGGCTGCCTGGGGCATGGAGAATGCCAGGCCCAATCAACCATCCGCTCCCAGGCTTCAAGCGGTAGGCACGGGAAAGATCGAGGATTCCATTGTCGCCACGATTCCAATTCTCAAGGCATTTTCGCACCTGAGCCTTGGTCGTTCCCGGTTCCAAGCCCATGAAGGTGTAGGGGAAGTTGTTCCCGACATTGTTATGCTGGGGCGGGAAATAGTAAGACTCGGGTTTGCCTTCCTGCCCTACCAGCTTGGCTTGCTTGTGCGACTGGTGCATGTGATGGGGTATGGGCCCCATGTTGTCGAAGAACTTGGAGTAGACGGGCCATTTCCCGTACTTCTTCCAGAGTCGACTCCCAATCAAGGTCGAGCCGCAGTCTTCGACTGCTTTCGCGAGAGTGAACCTCTGGTTCCCAACGACGCAGTAGCTGAAGCCCTCGTCAGGCGTACGATTGTCATTCGCGGCAGGAGTCGTGGAGGCGAACCAGCGCTCGTCGATCCCTCCTCGGTTCAGGCCAAATGCGTAAAGATCGTCGGGATGCAACTTGAGGCGTTTTCCCGGCTGCAGGAAGGATCGTGGCACCCAGCACGGAGCGAGTCTAAGCAACCCGCCCGACTCGGCTAAAGCGGCCTCGACAAGTTTGGTGGTGTTTTTGGTAACAGTCCTAAGTGAAGTAACAGTATTCATGCTCTAAAGCGGTGTATGGAATCTACGAGGGGAATCATTTCCAAGCGATGGCAAGAATCGCAAACCAAATCCTGCGCAGTCATGGGGCGGTGGTGTCCGGGGTCATCAGCGGTTTTTTCCAAATCGGAACAACGCGCTTCATCTCATCGATCAGAAACTGGCAGGCGGCAAAGGCCTCCGCTCGATGTGGGGCGATCACCTCCACCCAGAGGGAGGCCTCGTTCACTTCGACTCTCCCTATCCGATGAACCAGTCGAATGGACTCCACAGGCCAAATCTGCTCCAACTGCCGGAAAATCAGGGCGAATTGCCTCTCTGCCATCGTCTGAAACGCTTCGTAGTCTATGGCCAGAATTGCCTCCGGACCTTCGCTCCCGCGTACTACCCCCGCGAAAGAGACGGCGGCTCCCATGCTCGGAGACATCTTCCGACTCGAGACCAGCGCGGCCTCATCGATCCGGTCGCTTGAAATGGAGAGTTCTGTGCGCATCAGCCGATTCTTTCTAGCCTCCTTGCACAGGCGGGAACAAGGAAACCTCGTCGCCTTCCTCCAGGACGCGATCCTTTGGACAGTAATCCACTCCCACCGCGACCAAGGTACATCGCTCTGCGTCGCGGAGGCGCGGAAACCTCGCGGCCAGACTTCGAAGCAGTAGCCCGACGTCGCCGCCAGGAGGCAATTCCTCAACACAGTTGGCAAGGCCCGTCATATCCTTGAAGTAGGAGAAAAACTGAACGTTGATTTTCATCGATGACACCAGGAGCGCCTCAGACTTTTGAAGGCGGGACTCTACGTCCCAGGGCGATTTCCGACTCGGGGGAGCGATACAGCGTTGGCTTGAGCACGCCAACGAAGGGCAGGTTTCGATATCGCTCAGCAAAGTCCAATCCATAGCCGACCACAAACAGATCAGGGATGCGGAAACCTACATAGTCCGCTTCTACTTTTTCAACCCTTCGGGAGGGTTTATCTAGAAGGACGCAGGTGCGCACCCCGGCCGGTCGGAGGGGACGCAAGCGCTCGATTACCGCCTTCAGTGTCCTGCCTGTATCCAGAATGTCGTCGACCAGGAGCACCTCACGTCCGCAAACATCCAAACGCAGCTCTTTGGTAAACACAAGCTCATGCGAAGTAGTGCCGCTTCCATAGCTGGAAACCCCCATAAAATCGAGCCGGAGTGGGAACGCCAGCCGTCGGATCAGGTCAGCTAGAAAGAGGACCGTGCCGTTCAAGAGCGCCACTACAACCACCTCTTTTCCTTGGAAATCTGCAGCAATCTCCCGAGCAAGAGACCCTATGCGAACCGCCAACTGACGTGGGCTGATCAAAGTGTAGTCCAAGTCAGCACGCCAGCTCTTCGGAACCGCCTGTTTTCTTCGGATGATTGTGGGCTGCCCGCGCACATCGTCAGATGTGCTTGGAATCAGAGGCGTCCTTCTCGGCATACTCGTTCTCCTGCCGTTTCAAGCTCACTTTGTCTTCTCCTCGTCAGTCATCGATTTGGTCTGCACCCCAATCCGAAGGTAAAGCGTCCCTTGCATCCAAGAGAGTTCACGAAGTTGGTCGAGGTGATCCACAGGGCAACGATTTGCCGCCACACTAGGAGTGGCAAGCAGAATCCTGTACTTTCAGACTTCAGAAACTCGACCTCCACGCACCCGCCGAAGCCTAAAAACAAAAAAAAAGCCGAACCTTTCGGTCCGGCTTTGTGAATCGTCAATCCGCTCGATTATTTCCGGCGACGAGCCAGAAACATCAGACCAGCACCAGTCAACCCCAGGAGGGCGACCGAGGAGGGCTCGGGAACGGGGACAGCAGTGATCTTGAGGTAAGGAACGCAAGCGTCATCGATCTTGGGAGTTCCATCGACGAGGCTGAAGTTCGAATCACCGATGGTCCAGCCACCGGGGGTCGAGATTTCAGTCTTGAGGTTGGTCTGCTCCAAGCTGACGGACAGGTCGTTCCCGCCCTGGACCGTAACAGAAACCCAATATCGAGTATTGGAGTTCAGCAACGTTCCTTTGGAGGAACCAAAAGCCTTGATGCCAGGGGACACGGGTGTGCCCTGCGTCAAGGTCTCAAGGATGCTTCCGGGGGTCCCTACGGAGTCGCTCCAGAGCTGGACGACAAATTTGCCGCCCGGCTTGCTAGCAGTAGCATCTAAGCTAACTGACACGACGGACATGCGGATGTCATCCAGGTTATAGCCCCCTCCGAAACTGCCGGTAGTGAAACTACCTGCAAAGAGAGCGCTATCCGACACAACGAAAGGCTTGCAGGCCTGGTTTTTTTCGTTGGCGAAGTTCGATACCACGTCAGCCCATGCATAGCCCATGGGGAGGAGTGATAACATACAAATATGAAGGATTTTCTTCATGGGTTATACTTCAGGCGATGTTGGTTGTTTATGTCTCTGACCGTTCGTGCACGATTTTTGAATGAATGGGTAACCGGGCCATCGGCTACACCACTCAACCGACACACTCAACAACTCAAAGCTGACCACGCCATCGCCGATCGCGTCCGTCTTTACTGCAGTTGAGTGCACCTGTCGATCTAGAGTGATGTCATAGTTATAAGGGAATACAGGGGCTCAAGCAAGACCTTTTTCGAGAATTCTTCACGGGATTTCACTGAGTAGAAAACTGGTCAAAAACCAGTCTTTTTTGGGGCCTTTTACCCCAAATGGAAAGCGCGTTGAATTGGCTGTCATTGGAGCGATGCGGCAAATACTTCCATAGCCTCACCACCCGAATTCTGAAACTCGCTTTCACCTTCTTGCCTCGGAAACAAACGGTGGGCAGACTCACCCCCGACAATGCGCGAATCGTTCCGGACATGGATTGAAAACCTGGAGACTTTCATCCTAGAGGTGATCCTGGAGCAGCGCCCCGGCAAACGCGCCGGAATGATCCGCGGAGCGCTTTACCTTCTATCCTTCGGCTTTGCTCTCGCTGTGAAGGTAAGACGCTTTCTGTATGTAACTCGAATCCTAAGAGACTCAACCCTGGGAGTTCAGGTGATTGCCATTGGTAATCTCACCGTGGGCGGCACCGGTAAAACCCCAGTCGTGGAAAAATTTGCACGTGAGCTCCAAAATCAGGGACGAACCGTCGCCATCCTTTCCCGCGGTTATCGATCAAAGCCACCCCCTCTCTCAAAGAGGCTGCTCAACAAATTATTGCTTCGAGCTGACCGCACCCCTCCCAGGGTGGTTTCCGACGGCAAATCGCTTCTATTGGACTCGGAGACCGCAGGCGACGAACCCTACATGCTGGCCTCAAACCTGAAAGACGTGGTCGTCCTCGTCGACAAGGACCGGGTCAAGAGCGGTCGATACGCGATCGAGAAGTTCTCCTGCGATACCCTGCTCCTCGACGATGGCTATCAGTACTGGAAGCTCGCGGGTCGGCGAAAGGACATTGTGCTCATCGATTACCAGCAGCCTTTCGGGAACGACTATCTTCTTCCGCGCGGCACCCTCCGCGAGCCCCCTTCCCACCTTGGCCGAGCCAGCTACGTATTCATCACCAAGAGTGACGGAAACACACAAGATCTGCGGGACCGGATTTCAAAACTGAACCCCTCGGCAGGAATCATTGAATGCGAGCACCACCCGCTCTACTTCGAGGACGTGTTCACCGGCGAGCGTCATGGATTGGAGTTAATCAAAGGACTCAAGGTCGCATCCTTCAGCGGGATCGCACAGCCACAGAGTTTTGAAAGGGGCCTGGTGCGAATCGGCGGCGAGTTGGTTTACTCCAAACGATTCGCGGACCACCATCGTTTTACCCAGCAAGAAGTCCTAAACGCAATCAACCGGAGCAAAAAAAGGCAGGCATCCGCCATCATTACCACTCAAAAGGACGCTGTCCGGTTTCCCAAGGTAGATCGACGCGACCTCCCCATCTATTTTATGCGCGTCGAAATCAAGATTCTAAAGGGCGCCAAGGACTTTAACGAATGCGTCCGTCAGATCTGCTTCCGCTGATGATGGATAGCCTTCTCTACCTCGCGGCCCGGTCAATGGTAGTCTGCCTTCAGTTGCTGCCACTGGACTGGGTTGCCCGACTCGGCCGGGTCTTTGGGTCGATTGCCTACTGGTTGGATCGGAGGCACCGGCGGGTGGCCCAGAGAAATCTTACCTGGTGCCTTTCCGACACCCTGAGCCCGGTTGAGATTCGCGCCTGCGTGCGTGAACATTTCCGGCGACTCGGCGAAAACTACTGCTCCGCGATCAAGACCGCGTCGATGAGCAAGGAATCCTTGGCGTCGCGGGTTGAGTTTGTGGGAGCCGAACACTTTGCGCACAACAAAAACTCGGTTCCAGGAGGGTCGCTGGTCGCCGCCATTGGCCATTTCGGAAACTTTGAGATCTATGCCCGCATCGCGGACTGTTTCCAGGACTACCAAGGTGCCACCACCTATCGCGCGCTGCGACAACCGTCGTTAACTCGAGTGATTCAGTCGCTCAGGGCTAAGTCGCGTTGCCTCTTTTTCGAGCGCCGAAAGGATGCTAGCGCGCTGAGGGAAGCTATGAGCAGGGGAGGAATCTTCCTCGGCCTGTTGGCGGACCAGCACGGAGGGGACCGTGGTCTCCCGCTCCCATTCTTTGGAAAAATCTGTTCCACAAACCCGGGCCCAGCCCTTTTCGCCCTGCGCTACCAGGCTCCGTTGTTTGTGGTGATCTGCTACCGGATCGGCCTGGCCCGTTGGAGGATCGAATGCAGCGAGCTCATCCCTACTCACCTGGATGGAGTCCCGCGATCCGCTCTCGATATCATGTCGGAGGTCAACCGGCACTATGAAGCCGCGATCCGACGAGATCCTGCGAACTGGTTTTGGGTTCACAACCGCTGGAAGGAAGGGAAGCACCGTAAGCTGGGGCGCCCCGTGAAGACGTCCGAAGTTTTGAACGCAACCTCAACACCGGAGTTGGATGAATGAGGTTCCCATGACCCGTGAAGCGCATCGCATCCTCGTGCGCAGCGTGAACTGGCTAGGAGATGCCGTCATGACCACGCCCGCTCTCCTCAGGCTGAGGGAGGCGTATCCAAAAGCTTCGATCACTCTCCTCACCCCCGCAAAACTGGCAGAACTCTGGAGGGGTCATCCTGCGATTAATGAGGTCATCACGGCGACTCCAGAGGACGGCCTCCTTGCGCTCGCGAGGAAACTGCGCGCCGGCCGATTCGACCTCGGCGTGGTCTTCCCTAACTCACCGAGATCCGCCCTGGAACTCTGGCTGGGCGGAGTGAGACGGCGGATCGGCTATGCGTCTCGCTGGCGTCGGCTCCTCCTCACCGATGCCGTCGAGCCACGATCTGGGATTGTCATGATGCGCAAGCGATCGGTGGCCGAAATCCGTTCTCTCATCGTGGCTC
>JAYTTC010000311.1:0-6495 GCA_043745255.1 Verrucomicrobiales bacterium | reverse complement strand
TGCTGATCGGGTTGTCGATGATCTTGGTGATGGTGGCATCCCAGTCCTGACCTTTGCGGTCATAAAAGATGCCATTGCGTCCCACCATCAGATTGTCGGAATCGCCGCCGGTGAAGGCTGCGACGATCTGCCGTTTCTCGCCGGTGCCTTTGCGAACGCACTCGCAGTAGGCGAGGTAGGCTCCGGCCAATCCGGCCATGCCCGCATGCTTTCCGGCGTCATCCACCGCCAAGCAAAGATCGCAGCTGCGCTGATCGAGATAGAGTGTTCCCGCCTGGAAAATGGCTTTGTCCTTTCGACCGTAAAAATCCCGGAAGCTGACGAAGTTATTTAGCAACTTGTAAAGATCTCGATTGTATCGAGTCAGTCGCTCCACTGCGGCGATGGCATTGGCCTCGGGTTCGAGCGCCTGGTCCTTGCCGATGAGCGCGGTGAGGGTGTCCTTGGTTTTTCCTGCGAGGATCTCACGCACTCGGGGAAGGCCGAGTTTCTCCACCGATCCACCTGCCTTGGCAGCCACCCAGCCTTCGAAGGGGCTGACTTTTGCCTGGAGCGCGGCCCAGTCGGCCTCGGTCAGGCTGGCCTTGTCTCCCAGCAACGGTTTGACCGCTTCCGTGAGGAACTTAGACACCGCATCCGACCAGGCCGGATTTACGCCTGTGGTCAGCGGAAGCGCTTTGTTGGCCTCGATCCGGGCGAGGGGGAATCCGGCGATCTCGGCTGAGGTGATGGTCAGATCTTTCGCGGCAAGCGCGAGGTATTCCTTCTCCTCGCGGTTGAGTGCGTTGATCGCGCGGGCGTCGAAGGCGGCAAGCTTGCAGCGCGTGAAGTAGTCGTCCACTTTTGCCTTCACTGCCTTGATCGAACCAAGCGCAGCGGCGGTCGCTTCACCGACAGCGAGGACCGTTTTGTCGCTATCCGCTTTCTTCCACCAATCAGAGAAGGCGGCCGCGTCGGCAAAAAACTTGTCCACCTTGGCCAGGTTCACGCCGGGTTTTCCGCTGCGATCCGTCTCGCTGCCCTGGGTCGCGATGATGTCCGCAATCACCGCCTTGGCTGCGGCATCGTCGGTCGCTTCCGCCGGGACGATCCCATCCCCGTTGAACAGGGTCTGGGCGAAAATCTTTACCGTGTCACTGGTGTCCTCGACGCTGAGGCTGGTGGCATCCTTCTTTCCAAGATTCACCAAGATCTGTTTGGCGCTCGCGAGAAGCTGCTTTCCTTCCGGAGTGGCGTCATTGATGGAGGACAGGGAGAGTGTGGCGCTGCCACGAAGAAGTTCCTCACGGTTCTTGAGTATCGTGCACGCCCACTTGGCAGCGGAGATGATCTCGGGAGCCCGAATCCGGCCGTCCTTGTCGGAATCGATCAAGGCCAAGGTCCGAGCGTCAAAGTCCAAACCGGTGGTCGGGCAGGCCAGGGCCACCCAAAGCTTCTGATCAAGTTGATCCAGGGATATCAAATCCTCACCGGTATCCAAGCGGACTTGGTCAAATCCTCCCGCCCGATAGAACCGCCAGTTGTGCTTCCGTCCGCTTGCTGAATTCTGCGTGGCTTCCATGGCTGTCTCGTAATGTGTGGTTTGGTTGTTTCTGCGCTGAGCATGAGCTCAACTGAGTCGGTTAGTTGTTGCCAATCCGATCGGGAGTTCGAATCGGCGGCAGGACCATAGCCAGGGTCGGAACAAAACAAACTAAAGATTCTTAACGCTTCCTTAAGTCTTCACGCTTCTGCCCGGACAGGGACAAATTTCGCGATGGCATTCGTTCGTTTCTTGGGCATCTTATTGCCATGGCTAACATTGTTCGCCGTCCCGAGTGGTTCCTACCCGAAGGCGTGGTGACTCCGGAGTCTCATTTTTCCAACCGGCGGTCCTTTCTTCGGCTCATGGGCTTCAGTGGAGCAGGGCTGATGGCATCGAACCCTGGATCTTGGGCTGCTGAAGCCGCGACTGCGCCTAAGAAGGGCTATCCGTTTGCTCGCAATTCCGGCTTCAACCCCGAGGTCCGCCTAACCGAGGAGGCCGTGGCGGGTTCGTACAATAATTTTTACGAGTTCAGCTTAGATAAAGAGGAGGTGCGTGTGCTCACCTCGAAATTCATCACTTCGCCTTGGCCGATTGAGATTCAGGGCTTGTGCGAGCACCCTTTCACCCTCGATGTGGAGGAGTTGGTGTCGCAAATGCCGATGGAGGAGCGGGTTTGCCGGTTTCGCTGCGTCGAGGCCTGGGCGATGATCGTTCCCTGGACCGGTTTCCCACTGGCCAAGCTGATTGAGAAGGCGAGGCCGAAGCCGGAGGCCAAGTTCATTCGATTCGTGACCGCTCATCGGCCTGAACAATTTCCTGGCGTGGTCAGCCCTCGCACTTCGAAATACCCATGGCCCTATTTCGAGGGCCTGCGACTGGATGAAGCGATGAATCCTCTCACCTTGGTGGCCACAGGTATCTATGGAAAGCCCTTGCCCAAGCAGCACGGCGCGCCTCTGCGGATCGTGGTGCCGTGGAAATATGGCTACAAGAGCATCAAGTCGGTGGTGAGGCTCGAATTTGTGGCAGAGCAGCCCAAGACCTTTTGGGAGACGCTTTCGGCTGAGGAATATCCTTTCGAATCCAATGTAAACCCCAAGATTCCCCACCCCCGATGGTCACAGGCCACCGAGCGAATGATCGGCACCGGGGATCGGGTTCGCACACTGCCCTTTAATGGCTACGGCGCGCAGGTCGCCAAGCTGTACTCCTAATCCTCAAGCTTCATGTCGCTGCCAGTTCTTAGCGTGGGTCAAATGCGAGAGTGGGAAGACCGCAGTTGGAAAGCGGGCCGATCCCAGCTCGAGGTGATTCGTCGGGTGGGTCATCTGGTGGCTGAGCGCGCTCATAAGATGCTCAAAAAGGGGGACTCGGTGGTGGCGCTATATGGCCGGGGTAACAACGGTCAGGATGTGCTGCAGGCCTGCCGTCTCTTCGTCGAACATGAAGTGCATCGCATCGAGGCGATTCATCCTCAGCAAACCATTCAGGAATTTGAAGCGATTCTTCCGCTGAAGCCCGCACTGATCATCGATGGGATTTTTGGCACCGGTTTGAACCGTCCGCTCGAACCTGAATTTCGCAGGCTGATGGAGGTGGTCAATGAATCTGGAATCCCGATTCTCTCGGTGGACCTTCCCTCCGGACTCGATGCAGAAACTGGCCAACCAGCAGGTGCGGCGCTCCGTGCGCAGGTGACGCTCACGTTGGGCGCTCCGAAGCGAGGGCTGCTTGAAGCCGCCGCCTGGCGGTACGTCGGTCGATTAGAAGTCGCGCCTCAGATTGGGCTGATTGATTGTCCGTTCGAATCCGACGTTCATTGGACCAGTTCCTCGGATTTTAGGTGGTTCCCCCCGTTTCGCTCCGTGGACGGAAACAAGAAAACATTCGGTCATCTTGCGGTTGTCGCTGGAAGTCTGGGTTACCATGGTGCGGCAGTGCTGTCGGCTCGCGCGGCTCAACGTGCCCAGCCGGGTTTGATCAGCCTCTTCACTCCGGAGGAGGTATATCTTCCGGTCGCAGCGCAGTTGCAATCCGTGATGGTTCATCCGTTGCGCGCCCCACTCGATCTCCCACCCAAGTGCAGCGGGGTTCTGCTCGGGCCCGGTCTCGCCAATCCCGCCATCGCCGAGCTGTCGCGACCCTGGGTTTCAAAGGTCTGGAGTCAGTGTTCACATCCGGTGGTGGTCGATGCCAGCGCCCTGGACTGGATCCCTCGCAGTGGTTTTCCCTCGGGTGCTGTTCGAGTCATTACGCCGCATCCTGGGGAGGCGGCGCGACTGTTGGGTTGGTCGGTGGAGGAAGTTTTGAGCCGTCGATTCGAGGCGGTGCGCACCCTCTCCAAGCAGTTGGGAGGTTGTTGGGTGGTTTTGAAGGGCTACCAGACTTTGGTCGGGAAGGTCTCAGGAGAGCTCTACGTGAATTCTTCCGGAAATCCGCTCCTCGCTCAGGGAGGGAGTGGAGATGTTCTCGCGGGATGGCTGGCAGGACTGCTGGCGCAGCCGACCCTGGCCGCTGATCCTTTGCGCACGATTCGATACGCCGTCTGGCGCCATGGAGTCGTTGCCGATGAACTCACCCGACATCGGCCCAACTGGACGGTGGAGGATCTGGTGTCATGGCCGACTTTCACCGATCCAGAGCCGGAGCAGCTCCCCGCCCTGATGCCTGAGTTTGAGGCTTAACGCGCTTTTATCAGGCCGCCAGCTCCATCGGACTGATTTATTGATACACTGGGAATCAGGAAAGGGTTCCCAGAAAACGCTCACAGTCAATCGCTGCCGCGCAGCCCATTCCGGCCGCGGTGATCGCCTGTCGATAAACGTGATCGGAGCAATCGCCTGCGACAAATACCCCTTCAATGTTGGTCTGGGATCCATTCTTGCGATGGATATATCCCGCCTCGTCCATGTCGATCACTCCTTTGAAGAGCTGGGTGTTTGGAGCATGCCCAATGGCGACGAATACGCCGGCGCAATCGAGGAGCGATTCGGCATGAGTTTTGAGATTCTTTACTCGCACTCCGGTGACTTTGTTTTTCGAGACGTCCAGCACTTCGGTGATCGCGGAATCCCAAATGGGCTTGATCTTGGGATTTGCCAGCGCGCGTTCCGCCATCACCTTGCTGGCGCGGAGGGTGTCGCGTCGGTGAACGAGGTAGACCACGGATGCGAACCGGGTCAGGTAGGTCGCCTCCTCACACGCTGAGTCGCCACCCCCCACCACCACCAACGGCTGGTTGCGGAACATCGGGAGCGCTCCGTCGCAGGTCGCACAGTAAGTCACACCCTTCTTCTCCAGCTTATCTTCGCTTTCCAGGCCAAGATGTTTGTGTCCGGCACCGGTGGCGATGATGAGGGTCTGGGTTTCCACCGGCTCGCCGTCGACGGTCAGCTTGAAGGGTCGTTTGCCCAATTCCAGAGAGTCAACCGTTCCAAACTGCACCCGGGCACCGAATCGCTCGGCCTGTTTCTGGACGCGCGTCATCAGCTCATAACCATCCACGCCCTCGGGGAAACCGGGAAAATTTTCAACGATGCTGGTCGTTGTCAGCAGTCCTCCAGGCATGATCCCAGTGAGCACCAAGGGCTTTAAATTTGCTCGGGCTGTGTAAAGAGCGGCGGTCAAGCCGGCGCAGCCGGTACCGATGATGACGACTTGTTCCATATTTGTTGGGGAACGTAATCAGGTGAATTCCTGCTGGCAAGGCACAGGAATAGTAGGGCTGTTAAAAAACTCTTACCGCGACCGCGCGGCCTCTCCCGCTCTGGCTCGCTCGTTTGGTCGGGGAGCCGTCTGAGGGCAGACAAACTCCGGTTACGTCAGCGAAGGGTGCTGTTGATTTCGATCAGATTGCCTTCGGGGTCTTGTAAATGTGCGGTGCGGATGCCCCAGTGCCCGCGATTGGTCGGCTCAGCCATGAATTCAACCCCGCGCTCTTTCAGCACCACATAGGTGGCGTCGACGTCGGGCACCGAGAAGATCAACATCGGTTTTTGCAGCGGCTGGGCGAGCTCGTGTGGCGCTCCGGTGTAGAGCGCATCGGCCATGTACTCCCGATGAAAGATCGCAAGCAAAGCGGGACCGGTGTCGAATTCCGCGTAGACACCCTCCTCATGGAAACGGACTCCCAGCTGCAGGGTGTCGCGGTAAAACTCGAAGACCCGGGTGAACTCACTGGCGAGCACTCGCACATGGGAAAGCTTCAGCGGCCCGGGCAGCGATCCAGCGAGGGCCGTCGTCGGGGGCGGCACCGTGTGCGCGAAGAGCTCCGCGCGATGGTTATGGCAGAATCCCACGAAGGAGCTCTCGGTCACCAGTCTGGCAACCGATCCAGGCAATTCGTCATAGATCGCTTCGAAGGCGCGGTGCATGAGTTCGTCGTTGTCGAGGGCTGTTTTGGCGGCAAGGAATGGCTTGGCGGCCAATTGAAGTCCCGCCAGACGATGGATCTCGGGTAGAAAATCCTTCAAGAGCTTCTGAGTCGCCTCCGGGGTCCGCTCGATACCGCCGCCCGCGAGGCTGCGGGCACCCTCGGCCAACGCGGCTGTGCCCCTGGCGAGAAAGCCGGCGGCGTCGGCCATTACACTCTTGGCGTCCCGTTTCCAGGCATCCGGTGAGTTACCGTCGCTGCGGAGTTCTTGAAGCTGGTTAAGCGGTCGCCACTCACTCATACCCGGCTCCCAAAAGTCATCCTCCGGACGAAGAAATCCGGATTGGACCAAGGCACCCAGCTCGTCGAGAGGCACTCTGCCAAGCTTTTCACCGTCGCGTGCGATATGCAGGGATCGTGGAATCATGAGGAGGGGGAGGAGGGAATAAGGATTTTAATTAGTGGGTTCGCCATGGCGTGGCTTCGATCCGTTTCGGCGACACGCTCGCGAAGCGCGGTGGCGCGGGTCGCATCGGCAGCCAGATCAATACGGGCACCTTTCATCGGTCAGAGTCTAGGGGGAGGTGAGAGTCTT
>JAYTTC010000310.1:0-1784 GCA_043745255.1 Verrucomicrobiales bacterium | reverse complement strand
TCGCTAGTCTGTCCGCATCGTGAGAGCCCTGGTTACATTCGTGCTGGTCGTGCTGATCCTTTTAGCTGCCTGTTTCACGTACGCCCATCGGGCGCTCTACCAGAATCGTTTCGAAAACGCTCTGCGGGAAGAGGCCGAACGCGCTCTGCATTCCAATCCGGACTTCAGTCGGGTGACGGTTTCGTTTAAGGCGCTCAGCGCGAATCTTGGGGGAACAGTGACCCTGCCAAAATATCGGGAACAGGCTCAGAGATGCGTCAACGCGATTCCTGGAGCCCGGGCGATTGCAGCACGAAATGCAATCCAGGTGATTCCCATGCTTCGTATCGAACAACGACCTGACGGAGGATACCAGGGCGTAGGCTGGCTTCCACCGGGCGATTGGCGCGAGAGGGCCAGCGCGATTTTCGCCGCCACGGCTCCACAGATTCGGATCGACCTCACTGGGGTCCAACCCGATCCCTCCGTGCTGGAGCCCGCCTTCCTGAATCAACCCCAGCTACCCGAATTCCTGCATTTCTTTTTCATCACGGTCACCAATGGGCAGCTTGATCTAGACAACACTCATGTCCGGATGGGTGGCAAGGTGCATGGGGAAGCGGAACGGCAACGACTGCTGACCCTGGCAGGCCAGGCCATGGGACCCACTGTGGAGGTCAGTCTCGCCAGCGATTTCCAAGTAATGCCTCCGATCGCTCCCGCTCGGGGAGTGATCGGAGGTGCTGCCGATGCAAGCGATCTACTTCGACTGCTCCGAAGCTATCCTATCTATTTCGACACCGGCTCTTCCTCGGTGAAGGGAGAAGAGGCCGCGAAGGTGGACCAGCTGGCGATGGTCATGAAGAAACTCTCACCGACCGGACGGTTTGTGGTGGGAGGGCATGCCGACTCTTCGGGAAATCCGACCGCGAACCGGGCCCTGAGTCTGCGACGAGCAGAAGCGGTCGCCGCGCAGCTGGCCGCGCGGGGCGTCCCCCGACGGCAACTCGAGGTAAGAGCGTTCGCGGACAAACAGGGAAGCCCTAATAGCAGTGCCGCAGAAGGAAAGCGACAAAGCCGCAGGGTGGAAATCTGGCCGAAATAACCAGCCCCGGGGACTGAGGGAATTTGATCCTCGCCCACGAGACAATCCGAGTGAAGTTCATCGCAGAACGGTGGGACATCGAGCAACGCGAATAGATTTATGGATCCGATACTTTATTTTCTCAGTCATAGTCTCCTCCTTCATCTCTTGCTGGCGGCGGTGGCGTTTGCCTTCGGACTGGGCGTGGGCTGGTGGTTGTGGTCCAAATTCCAGCAACAGTGCCGCAGTCTTCAGGGGGAGGTAGTGAAGGAGCGCGAGAGAGCAGCCAAAATGATGCGAGAGCGCGATGATCTGCACCATGCGCGTAACGAGCAGCAAGCGGCCCAGGCATCGGTGAACGGCGATGTGAGTCGCCTCAAAAGCACCGTCACCAGCCTCGAGCAGGAAAAGCAGAATCTCTTCGATATCCGCGTGAACTTAGAAAACGAGCTTTCCGAATCGCGCGATCGAGTGGAAGCACTGGATCAGCAGGCTGTCAAAGCGACCGATGAGAATCAGGCGCTCCAGCAATCGCGTAGCGAGGCTCAGAACCATGCGCGGCAACTCGAGACGGAGCTGGCATCGGCGCGGCAGGAGACCGAAGTCGCCTCGAAAACACGCGATGGACAATTGCAGACCCGCAATCTTCTACAAAGTCAGGCCACTCAGCTCGGCGAGGAGCTCAATCGAGTGAAGCAGCAGCTGGTGCAGGCCACTCGGG
>JAYTTC010000309.1:0-6513 GCA_043745255.1 Verrucomicrobiales bacterium | reverse complement strand
TGCCAACGACTCAACCGAGGTGGCTTCGCTGTTTTCAATCTACTGCGACCCAACCATGGCCGATGGAGACCGGAGCTCGGACGGGTCGCAAGACGATTCAAGACCGCACGTATCCTCGAGCTCGACGAATTCGAGAACCGAATTCTGGTCGCGGGCGACTCGCTTCCATCCGCTCGTGACTTGGGCAGGCGAGTCCGGGAGGCGCTTCGTCGGCTTCACTCGCGTCAGGCCGAACGGATCAAAGTGAGATCGTTCAATCCAGAGTGATTGAGGCCCGGCCAAAGCCGGAAGGTGGAAGGGATTTTTATCCACAGCTGCTTGCGGGTTGTGCGCCTGCTCAAAATGATCTCCCTTGCCAGCCTTCATGATCCGGCTCTTTTTTCCGAAGGAAAATATCCACGCCCTGCCAGCATGTCGCGCACGTCGATCGCTTTCATACCGGCAGAGCGGATGGCCTCCATGCCGAGATCGGTGTCTTCGTATCCCGAGCACAGATGAGGCGGAACGCCGATGCGACGCGCCGCCTCGAGAAATATATCGGGAGCCGGTTTCTGGTGTTGCACATCTTCGCTGGTCACAACGGCTCCAAAAAGATCCCGGATCTTGAGCCGCATCAGCACCAGGTTGATCACATCTCGTGTGCCACCGGATGCCACCGCCATCGGGATCTTCCCGTAATGCGCCCGAGCGACCTGAACCACGATCTCCACCGGAGCCACATGCGTGAGCCGTTCCAAGTAGGCCTGCTCCTTCTCGATCGCGATGGCCTGAGCGTCGATTGAGAGGTTTTGCTCCTTCGCCAGCATCTGAAGGATGTGTCGAGTGGGCACTCCGCCCAAGGCATAGAAGCGTTCCTCGGAGAACGCGATTCCATGGCGGGACACCACAGCTCGCCACGCTTGCCAATGGGCCGGCATGGTGTCCGCCAGGGTGCCATCACAATCAAAAACAATACCTTGAATCATGCTTGACCAAGTTTGGTCATCCGCTGAGGGATTTCAATCAATTCAACAACACCGAGATCGCAGCGCTTCTCAAACTGCCTCAGGGCGAGGCATAGACTTTCAGGTTTGGAGTCGAAGGTGGGGAAGAAACTCCGCACGGAGAAGACGGATGCGGGCTTCGTTCTCATCTTTGAATCGACTCCAGCCCTGAAGACGGCTAGCGCGAAGTAGCCCTAGCCGAAAAATACCCCAGCCGCCATGAGCGGACTGGGGTTAAAAGGACTGGAGCAAAGGCGCCCTTTGATGAGCGGACCTAACTCACAGCGAAGTCAGGGCTTTTCCACCCTTTTCAGAAAGATCCATGCCCTTTTTCGTGGTGGTCGCATGCTTATGGCCGTCGGCCGTCGCGCCCTTGCTCTTGTCACAGCAAGCCGCCTTGGCAGTGGTTTTTGCTTTATCGGTGCATTTCGAGCAGTCTCCAGCGTAGGCCGAGACGGTCATCGCAACCATGGCAACAGCGAGCGGAACAAACAGTTTATTAATAGTCATAGTAATCTCCGGCCCATTGCGGGGGTTTCTCATGCTACCCATTCCCACGGAACGAGCAGAGTCCGCATCGGCCAAGAGAGTTGACGATACATCGGCTCATCCGTTCAATTAGTTTTATTGGAAGTCGGCTATTGAACCACCAAGAGAGTGAAGGGATACACCTTCGCTTGCAGGAAAACCCAAATTCCGATGAGAGAGGCCAAGATAAGGCTATGCCAGAAGACATATCGGAGGATCGCACCTTCCTGCCCGTAGAATTGAGTGGCGGTGCTGGCTACCACAATGCTCTGAGCGTCCACCATCTTCCCCATCACTCCCCCGGAGCTGTTCGCCGCTCCCATCAGATAGGGACTGATCCCAGTCTGTTCCGCGGTGATTTTCTGCAGACTCCCGAAGAGCACATTCGATGCGGTATCGGATCCGGTCAAGGCCACCCCCAACCACCCCAGCAGGGTGCCAAAGAACGGATAAAGCCCGCCTGTTTTGGCGAGCGCTAATCCGAGCGTTGCATCGGCACCGGAATACTTCGTCACGTTCCCTAGCGCGAGCATGCAAGCGATGGTGAGCAGCGAGTAGCGCACCCTCCCTACCGTGAGAACCCAGGTGCTCAGCAACTCGCGCACGCCGCAACCCATCGCCAACCCTGAGATAATTCCCGCGAACAGGATGGCTGTTCCGGTGGCTGACAGGAGATTTAAACGCAGCTCGGCGGGCTCCGGTTTCGCATCCAGCGGAGCCACCGGGGGCACTCGCTGCACTTGACCGTGAAGTTGACTCATCTGAATTTTCCACGGCACGGCGTTCTCAAGTGTCGATTTCACAACCGGCACCCCCCAGAGAAGAATCAAGAGCGTGAGCACCAACCAGGGCATCCACGCGATGAGCACCGAGGGTCGCGCACTCGCATCCTTTGAGCGTTCGACTGCCTGGGCAGTGTCGGGCTCAGGACTGAGTCGATAGAGTGTGCGCGGTCGCCAGAACCGAAGCAGCACCGCCAGGGCTCCCATCGCGCACGCACCAGAAATTGTGTCGACGAGGTACGGGCCGTGAAAGTTGGAAACTACGAACTGCGGAATTGCGAAGGCCAGGCCCGCAGTCAGCGCAGCGGGCCAAACCTCCCATGCACGACGCCATCCCACGAACGCCATCACCACCCAAAACGGAACGATCAGTGAAAAGAGCGGAAGCTGACGACCGACCATCGCGGAAAGTTTCTGAACATCGAGTCCGGTGACCTGATGAAGCGCGGTCAAAGGCAGCCCGAGTGAACCGAAAGCCACCGGAGCGGTGTTGGCGATCAATGCCAACCCCGACGCGTGGAGCGGTTTGAACCCCAGCTGCATGAGGATCGCGCCCGTGATGGCCACCGGGGCTCCAAAACCCGCGACTCCTTCCACAAACGCACCGAACGCGAACGCGATCAGGATCAGCTGCACTCGCGCATCCGGCGCGAGCATCGCAAGCCCGTCTCGCAGCACTGCAAATAAACCACGCTGCACGGTGAGCTGGTGAAGGAAGAGGACGTTGAGAATAATCCACCCGATTGGAAATAATCCATAGGCGCCTCCATAGACCGTGGTCATGAGCGCCATCCGCCACGGCATATGAAACACTCCCACCGCAACCAGCAGAGCGATGCTCAGTCCGAGGACCGCGGACCAATGGACTCGAAGGTGAAAAAAACCGATACACGACAGAAGCACGACAACAGGTATTGCTGCCGCTGCCGTGGAAAGTGCAGCGTTCCCAAGCGGGTCATAATTCTGAAGCCAGAGCGACGAGTCAGTCATTCGTAACTCTCAGTTTGGATCGCAAATTCATCCCACTCGCTTTGGATCATGGCCCGAAACTATTGCGGCGTAATCAACCGATAGAAGCGACCCTGCGCGTTGAGCGCGGGATCCACGATCGTTTCAACGGTATTGGTCACTCGCAACGGCACACTAACCAAATTCGACCACGTTACGCCCGCAAGATTGGTCTTGAATTGCACGCTGTAGGTCCGGTTGGAAACCGCCTGGAACCGGAGGATCACTCCGGCATCACTCGGATGAATGTCATCCCATTTCAGGAAACTAGACGCATCGTTCGGGTTCGTTCCCGCTTGGTATTCCTGGAGGTTGCTGAATCCGTCGTGATCGAAATCCTGGGTCGCATCTGCATCATTGGTCGGACTCAAGCCAGGTGTGGCGGTTTCATAGACGTCCGGGAGATGATCTCGATCGGTATCCGCCAAGACGCTGATATAGGCATCGTTGCTTGGAATATTCGCCCCCGCGGGATTACTGACGAGGGCGCTGTACTTGGCGCTCTGGGTCGTTTGGATATTCGTGACAGTGTAGGAGAGCGAGTTGCCATCCACCGTCACGATCGCCAGCACCGTTGTCCCGCGCCTCCACTTGACGATGAACGGAGGCGTTCCTCCCACCCGGAGATCCAGACGGACACTCTCACCCAGCACCACCGTTTGATCGGAAAGAGAGGACAGAATGGCGGGTTTGAGGATGACCGAGAGAGAGGCTGCAGCGCTATAGGCACCCCCGATGTGATCGGACACAAACGCCTGATAGATTCCAGCGTGCGAGGTTTGGATATTGGTGATCACCAAGGTGACATTGGTAGCCTGGTCGATTGGCATTCCCTGAAAAAACCATTGATAGCGCAACGCACCGACTCCGAGGGCTCCGACGGTCAGAGTCACATTCGTTCCCAGATTAGCGGCCCGACTCTGCGGCTGGACGAAGATCAGCGGTGCTTCAGGAAGGGCGACTCGCGCGGAGGCGCTCGTCGCGGAACTGGAAGAGTTGAAGACCACCACAGAATAGTTTCCCGCCTGGGCCGGGAGGAGCGGCTTGATCCGGAGTCTCGCCTCAGTCCCCTCCAAAATGGGAGAACCGTTGAAGAGCCATTGGAAACGCAAGGGGGCGCTACCGCTCGCAACAATGCTTAACTCCACCTCTTGGCTCGACGAATATTGAACCCTCGGTGCACCCAAGATGCTCACCTCCACATCCGATGCAGCTCGGTCCATTCCCGGAGTAGGAATGGCCGCCAACCAATTTGCGGGATCGTTTCCATACTCGTTCACGCTCAGGCGCTGAAGTGAAGCACCGCTGCCATCCGCCGCCGAAGGCCAGGGCAGCTGATCGTCATAGTCGATCTCATCCACGGTAATGTAAGGCACCCCATTGGTGTCCGGAGTTCCCGGCCTTTGTAGCTGCAGTCGTTCTCCCCTGCCCTGCAGCACTCCGGGATAAGGACCGAAGATCGGAGTCGAGTCAGCAATCCCGTACTTCACACGGAAAGATTCGGGATCTCCGGCCGTCACCAACGCAAGTCCGTTCGCGGGGAGAAAGGAGTGGATCGGAAACGCATACCCAACCCCGTTGATACGCCAGGTATTCTCCGGAAGCCGAACATCGAACAGAGCCACGTGGGTCGCCGTGAGATTGCGCAGCTCGATAAATTCGTCGCCAGAAAGGTCGGGATGATACGCGATCTCCTGGATGACTACCGGCCCCACGCTGGGTCCGCTGTTGCGATCTCCTATCGTGACTGACCGTTGAAGCGGGAACTGCTCCACTCCCACGCTGTTCAAATACCTACCGAAGCTGGCTCCCACTTCCGCAGCACCAAAGGCAAACCCCTGGCTATACCCAGTCAGATTGGTTTGGGCGTCGCCCGAGCAAAGATAGATAGAATCCCCATTCGCGCTGAGGGAGAAGCTGGTGAGAGATCCAGGGGCGGGGTTGAAATCGGTCTCAGTGAAAACGCGGAACCCCCCTGCGTCGATAAACGTGTGGGTCGGAATTCTGAACTTCCTCGGCTGGGATGGATCGTCGCTGAGAAACCATCCCCCGAGATCGACCGGGAACGCCTCGGGATTGAACAGCTCCACCTGGTCCAAATCGAGGGCAAGCGAGTGGGTGAGCACCTCATTGATCACGATTCGTGGGTGGCTCGGTTCCGGATCGTCCGCACCGGGCGATCCGCCTGATACAGCACTCGCTCGCCAATCCTCTCCCCTGTCGGAGTTCACCGGAACTCCCGCGCGTGGAACTGCGGAGTAACCGAATCCATCGGCTGCGAGAGGCCAGGGCGCGCGGTCATTGTAGGCGATCGAGAAAACGATGCCACCCTGCGGCGTCCGCAAGCTCAGGATCTCACCCCCGTTGGCCAGTTTGTCGGGATACACGCCGTCCACCTTCAACCCAGGATAGCGCGACTCCAGTGCGGTGACGTTTCTCCCCAGGACATAGAACGCACCGGGAGCCAGTTTGGCGCGGGCCGGGAAAGTAAGTCGGATTCCAGAATCAAAACTCAGCGTTCCAAGATCGAGAGTTTCGGTACCTCGGTTCTTCAACTCCACGAACTCCAGATCATCCCCCACGTAGATCCCGGAGCTCTGCGGGTTGTAATGAATTTCCGTTAGCGCGAGTTTGCTCAGGTCCTGCGGCGGATAGAAAACTGCAGCAGTCAATCCACTCCACGCCGTGCCTTTTCGAATACGCGCTTTCACCGTGACTTGGGCATTGATGACGATCGGAGCCGTGTACGAAATCGAGCTCGCCGACACGGCCCCGCCCGGGGCCCGCGGGTCTGAGCCATCGGTGGTAAAATAGATCGTCCCGTTCGTCGCTCCGATGGCGAGCTGAAATCCATTCGCCACCAGTCCCCCGTCTCGGCTCAGCTGAGGCGGCCTGAGATAATTCGAATCCATCCAGCTGGCGCGAGTCTTCAACCAGGTTTTCATCGTGGTAAGTCGGGTGGCCCACTCTTGGACGCTTGGCATTCCATTCAACAGTGATTGGGCCGGGCCGATGTCCGCCATCTGACGATCGATGATCGTCTCCATATTCGTGCCGCTCAGTGGACCCGCCCTGAGCTGCCACCATCGATCAATATATTCCTGACTGAAGTCCGGATCAGTGAAGAGCCGGCTGTACCACAATTGATCGGACCGATAGTTTAAATCACCGGTCGGTGATCCGGAGATGTAGTAAGGGCTCCAGTTGTAGTC
>JAYTTC010000308.1:0-6514 GCA_043745255.1 Verrucomicrobiales bacterium | reverse complement strand
TCAGAAAAACCGGTTTCATCAGGGCCGTCTTCCAGAGCGCGTTGTCGGAAGGGGTAGTCTTCCTGGAGCCACTGGTCTCCCAGTTCGCTCAGGAGCCGAACCATCATCGAGGTCGTCCGACTCGCGAGAAATTTCTCCCGATTGCGTTTCAGGTTCAGACAGGCGTCCTTGATGATCTGCGGACTCATCGATGAGTCCGCAGGCAGATCAGCCAGGTAGTAGTTCGGCAATGGACGCTTCATGGTTATCGTAGCTGTTTCCGAGATCTCTCTTCTCCCTGAGACATCAGCGAGCAGCCCCTTGATTCCGCCTGGTTTGCTCGGCCCAAGAGATCAAACGCGTCTCCATCGCGTCGACCGAGATCTTCCGTTCGGATCGCCATCGCCGAAAATGCGTTTGCCAGGTCGACGATTTCGATCAATCCCACATGGCCGTCCGAGACCTCGTTCCCCGTTTCGGGGGAGATGAGTCGTACGCGCGCCCAGGGTGGGAAACGAAAACGTCTGGAGGCCGTTTCTAACTCGCCATGGCCTTCGCCCACGCGCAGGTCATAGGCCTGCGAACTTAGCTCGCTCATCCCATACTCGCATACGATGTGGCTGGGTCCGATGCCCAGTCGACCGCCAATGCCAGCGTGCAGTTCACTCTTTGACAGTTCCCGAGATCTGCCCTTGTAACCTCCCGTCTCCATGACCCGAGAGCCGGGGGCTAGGCGATAGCATATCGAGTGGCTCTCGAAATGGTCCAGCAGGTGAACGAAGTTGAACGCGGTGCCTAGGATCCAGAGGGGGCGGTTCGCGCAGATCGATTTTCGAAGAGCGAACATCAGACGGTCCATGTATAGCAGCCACTCGCCGCTCGCACTAAGCTGTCCAGCGAAAAAGGAATCACCTGAAGCGAATCGATCTCGGACCGCGCCCATCATATGAGCGAGAGAGGAGTGATGGGTTTGCTCGGGATCCGGAGTCAGAAAGATCATTCCCGGTCGATCTAGGGGGCCTCGGAGTTGCGGGTCGACCAGCGCTTCAAAGTCAGAAAGCAGATGGCTCTCAAACCACGGTAGAAGCGAGGCTTCGTAAAGCTCTAGGGAAGCGGAGCTATGGAAATGTCGGCTGGGCCGCTGCTCAGTGGTGCCGCTGGAATGAAAGACTCGACCTCGCATCGCGCTTGGCAGACTGGTGACCTCCAGCTCCTTGAAGGCGTGCGTGGGGATGGCCGGTATCTGTCTCCAGTTCAGAACTTGTTCTATTGCCTGGCCCCGGTTCTTGCAAAACGCAGCGTAAGCCGGGTTCGACTGGACCTGATGTCTGAAGAGCTCGCAAGCGACGGTGTTGAACTCCGCGTCCAAAGCCGCCGCACTGGGACAATCAGAGGTGCGTGTAGGCGACTGAGCGTGGGCGCGTTGGATGAAGTCGTGTATTCGAGGCAGAAAAGCCTCGAGGTCGCTTAAACTCGACTGAGATGGAGTGTGCATGCGGTTTTTCTGGTGCGCTTGCGCGCGCATCGGCTGGTTTTCCGCGACAGCCGAAGGGAACAATTAAACCCGAAGTAGGACCAGGGGCAAGTCCCAGGCCGAGGGTGTGAAAATTAAATCCATAAAAACTGCTTGAGGCCCGGCTCTTCTAAGTCGATGTTTCCACCAGCGCTTCGGGCGCGTCGATCTTTCTCATCCGTTCACCATGGACGTGAACCTGCGGTGGCGATGACACTGCAGAGATCGCTGGCTTCCGTGCCCTGGAGAAATCTGGATGGCCGCTGCCACGTTCGCTTTACCCTGCCATGTTCGTGCTACGAAACAAAATTCCTTGAACCGTAGATAATAATACGGAGCCCTAAAGTCCTTGGCCACCGACAGGCCTTAACTGGAAGTCAAACGCCTTGGATTCGGCTCCACCTGTTTCCCAGGCAGTTCAAAGGAACTGTTCCACACGGCATTACGGTGGGGTATTTTTTTTCCAAGTCTGAAACCGTTTGGGTTCTCACCCTGCTCCTGTTAGCGTCGTATTCGAATGGCCGGTGACGATCTTTTTCCTGCTCCCCACCCCGGGACACCTTCTGAACCCCGGCCGGATGCCCATGCCTTCCAACAGGCCCCGTTGGCGGCACGCATGCGGCCCCGGAATCTCTCGGAATTCGTCGGACAGTCCCACATCCTTGGGCCCGGACAACTCCTGCGTCGCGCCATCGAGGCGGATCGTATCCAGTCGCTGATTTTCTACGGCCCACCTGGAACCGGCAAAACATCCCTCGCTCAAATTATTGCCGGGCAGACTCGCAATCGATTCGAGAAGCTTAGTGGGGTCGAATCCAATGTGGGTGACATGCGGAGGGTGCTTTCTGCCGCCGCCAATCGACTCGAAAACACCGGTCAGCCGACTTTGCTTTTCGTGGATGAGATTCATCGTTTCAACAAAGCGCAGCAGGACGTCCTGCTGCCTGATGTGGAGAGCGGGGTGATCCGGCTCGTGGGAGCCACCACGCACAATCCGTTTTTCTTCGTCAATTCCCCCCTGGTATCCCGCTCGCAGATTTTCGAGCTGCGTCCTCTGACCGAGCAGGAAGTGATCGCCCTGTTTCAAAGAGCGCTTCTGGATTCAGAGCGCGGGCTGGGTCATTTGAAGATCGAGGTGGCGACCGAAGCACTGACTCATCTCTCTCGCGTGGCCGATGGCGACGCGCGCAAAGCACTCAACGCGCTCGAGGTCGCCTCGCTCACCACCCCGCCGGATCCCGACGGCGTGATTCGAATCACCCTCAGCGTGGCGGAACAGAGCATTCAGAAAAAAGCCATCGTCTACGATGGCGACGGGGATGCTCACTACGACACGGTATCCGCTTTCATCAAGTCGATGCGCGGGAGCGATCCCGACGCCGCTCTCTACTGGCTCGCCAAGATGATTCACGCGGGAGAAGACCCGCGTTTCATCACTCGTCGAGTGCTGATCTGCGCCGCTGAGGATGTGGGTCTTGCCGATCCCATGGCGCTCGTGCTGGCCAGCGCCGCGCATCAGGCGGCCGAGTTTGTCGGGTGGCCGGAGGCCCGCATCCCGATCGCTGAGGCGGTGATCTACATCGCTACCGCCAACAAGAGCAATACCGCGATGGTCTCCATCGACGCCGCTCTGGAGGACGTGCGCAAAGGCCGTACGCTTCCGGTCCCAAATTCCCTTCGCGACGGACACTACGCGGGTTCGAAGCGACTCGGCCACGGCCAAGGCTATCAGTATGCGCATGATCATCCGGAGCATTTCGTGCCCCAAGACTATCTCGGTGCCGAGCGGCGCTACTATCAGCCCACCGAGCAGGGAGTTGAGAAAAAGATCAAGGAACGACTCGATCGATGGCGTGCGCTGTCAGCGGAAGTACGTCAGCCAAGCGGATCTGCATGAGTGGCTCCATTTTAGAAGCGAAGGCTGAGCTGCGTCGTCAGTTGAAGGAGGAGGGGACGCGCCACTCTGCTGAGGAACGCCAAATCGCCTCTGACGCGATTCGATCGAGTTTAATGCAGTGGACTCGTTGGAAACACGCGTCCTCTGTTCTGATTTTCCATCCTCTCCCTGACGAGCCGGATCTTATCCCGCTCGTGAAAGAGTCGCTTGTGCTCGGCAGAACGGTCGCACTTCCCGCATTTGACGTTGCCACCCAGAGCTACGTCGCGCTCCAGATCAGGGATTTCGACACCGATCTCGTCTCTGGACGATTCGGAGTGAAGGAGCCGCGTGCGGGGTGTCCCTGTGTTCCCATAAACCGTCTGGACTTCGCCCTCGTGCCTGGCGTAGGTTTCGACCTTATGGGTGGACGTTTGGGCCGCGGCCGGGGTTATTACGATCGTCTTCTGGCGGGCGTGGATGCGAACAAGTGTGGAGTTGGATTTGATTGGCAAGTCCGAGTTGCGATTCCGCTCGAGTCGCACGATATTCGCCTCGAGTTTCTCGTAACACAGAGTCGTCTGCTGAACGTGTTGTGCGGTGGTGTTGAGTTGGAATGAGTTTGTTCTCAAACATTTATCTGGAGGGCCTCGGGCTGCTAGGCGTGGGTGCTGCCGTCGGCTACTGCTTGGTGCGATGGAAAGAGCGCAACCTGACCGCCGCTGCTCGCATGGAGATGGAGGCTCAAAAGGAGAGCGCGCTTCGAAACGCTGAGAACATTCTCAAAGAAGCGCAAATCCGTGCCAGTGAGGAGGGTTTTCGAGTTCGCCGAGAGATTGAGCAGGCCTGCGAGGTGCGTTACAACCAAGTGCTCGAAGCTGAGAAGCGTCTCTTCGAGCGTGATGGGCTCATCAATCGTCAGCTCGAGAGCATGGTTCAGGAGGAACGTAGCCTGCTGCAGCAGAAGGAGGAGTGGCAGCGCAAAAGCGAGGTCCTGGATATGCAGAAGGAGCGTCTCGCGCAGATCGAACTCGATCGACGCTCTCAGCTTCAAACCCTTGCCCGCCTCAGCGAGTCCGAAGCTCGAGCCCTGTTCCTGAAAGAAGTGGAGCAGACGGCTCTGCGCGATGCCAGCGATCTCAGTCGGCGGATCATGGACGAAGCCAAAGGGCGCTCGGAAGAAAAGGCCCGCCGGATTATCTCCGTCGCGATTCAACGCTACGCGGGTGCCCACGCCTTCGAGTCCTCCAGTTCCACCGTCAGCCTTCCCAGCGAGGATCTCAAGGGACGGATCATCGGACGTGAAGGCCGCAATATTCGCGCCTTTGAGAACGCGACCGGTGTCACCGTCTTGATCGACGACACGCCGAATGCGGTGGTCCTTTCGGGGTTCGATCCCGTTCGACGGGAAGTCGCGCGCGAATCGATGTCCCGGCTGCTGCTCGACGGGCGAATCCATCCCACTCGAATTGAAGAAGTGGTTCAGAAGGTCACGGAGGAAATGGATGAAGCCATTCAAAAGGCCGGTGATGACGCGGTTCACCGAGTGGGGCTTGCCGCCGTCCACCCCGAAGTGGTGCGCGTTCTGGGGCGCCTTCGGTTCCGTCATAGCTTCTCGCAAAACGTCCTTGAGCACTGCGTTGAAGTGGCTCATTTGATGGGCCTGCTCGCGGCGGAGCTGGGGATCGATATCGCCAGCGCAAAACGGTGTGGTCTTTTTCATGATATCGGGAAAGCGCTCGATCAAGAGGTCGAAGGGCCTCATGCAATCGTTGGAGCGGATTTCCTTCGTCGTTTCGGTGAAGCACATCATGTGGTGAACGGCGTGGCCTCTCACCACGACGAGGTCGCCCCCGAAGGGCCGCTGGGAATTCTTGTGAGCGCCGCCGACGCCATGAGCGCTTCTCGGCCGGGAGCGCGTTCAGAAACCCTGACTACCTATATTAAGCGTGTGGAATCCTTGGAGCGTATCGGGCTGTCCTTCAAGGGTGTCGAAAAAGCTTTCGCGGTTCAAGCCGGACGGGAACTGCGAATCATGGTTCAACCGCAGGAGATCAGCGACGAGGAAGCCCACCAGCTGGCCCGTCAGATCAGCCGGAAGATCGAAGAAGAGCTGCAGTACCCCGGGCAGATTCGCGTGACGGTCTTGCGGGAGACTCGATGCGTGGAGTTTGCGAAGTAGCCAGCCCTTCGTCGGGAAGGACGGGTTGAACAGAACCGTAGTTTCCGATCCCCGCGCGCGTTTTCCACTTGTGTAGCGTCGTCCGTAACGGAAGTCCCGGGGGGCAGGCGAGGGGCCGGTCAACGACCTTCGTTGATTCCCGAGGGAAGACCGTTTTCCCAAGAACGAGGCGTATTCCAAGGGCGATCAGACTTATTTGCGGATTCCGGACCCGAGCAACCTACCAGTAGGGAACTGGCGAAAGCCAGGAACAGCACCCCACCCAGATACGCGCGGAAGAAGGAACGTTTCATGCGTAGCAGAATCCCGTCAGATCAATAGAAGACTTGGTCGCCTTCCAAAATCTCAGCCAATTTCCAGTCGGGCATGATATTGGCAATAGCGCGGTCCTCCTGGACACTCGCAACCTTGATCTTTCCAATCAATTTTCCGTCGCGGCTCACCATCAGAATGCCATTTTTGAGCAACTCCTGCTTGGCACCGATGTCTAACACCACAAAGTCCCACTTAGGATCGACCACTAGGATCCGTCCCTTGGTGCCGGCTTTGAGTACCACCGGAGCCTCGTTGGTGCCGCGATAGGTTTCCAACTCCGCTATGAGTCGAGTGTTGTCCTTGTTCAGCAGCTTCTTCTCCTCTTCCAGAGCAAGATTCGTCTCCTTGGTGTTCTTGAGATCGACGATCACCGTCTTGACCTGATCTACCGCCAAGCCGAGAGCGTTCCAAGCGGACAATAGCTGGTTCTTGCCGTTGAGATCTTCTTTGGTGAGATTCAACTGGCTGTTGAGCGCCTTGGATTGGTTCTCGAACTCGGTTGCCTTGGCCTCCGCAGCGTTCTTGCCGGCGGTGGTCTCAGCCAAGTTCTTCTCGGTGCCCTCGAGTTTGGTTTTGGTTTCGCCGAGCTCCTTCTGAACCTTTACCTTGGCAGTACGCTCATTTTTCGCCTGAGTCTCAAACTCGTTGC
>JAYTTC010000307.1:0-1794 GCA_043745255.1 Verrucomicrobiales bacterium | reverse complement strand
ACCCTCAACCTCGGCTTGGGCCTCGTTCCATCCGAGTTTCACAGAACCATCGGGAGGGAGAAAACTTTTGAATCCACTGCCAATGCGCTCGGGCCGCGCCGCACCAAAGAAATCAAATTGAGTGTCCGGCGAGAGCCCCAGCAACACGATCGGCTGAAGCCCGCTCGACGCCACCCGGAAGTCCACCGTATTCCAGCCGGCTTTCGGACGAACGGCCGCGTTGAACTTGACGCGTATCGGGAATTCACCGGGCTTATCGAACACCAGCACGAACTGATCATTGGTGAAACGCACACGCCAATCGTTGTTACGTTCCAATTCGGAGAGGGCGACTCCTCCGGAGAGCAACACAACGGAGCCACCCTGCGGATTGCTCACCTTAGCGATCGCGGTGAGGGTGAAGGCAGCAAGCGGGTGGGCGAGCTGGCCCTGGAGCTGGAATTCGCGCAGCACAACACGTCGAGCCTCAGGATCCGCGAGCGTCAAGGTGAGCGGGAGCGCGTAGGCGGAGCCATGAAATCGGAAGGCGAGCGGCTCGACCTCCCCGGGCTTGAGCTCGACGCGCATGGGTTCAGGCAAAAACTTCGGATCGATGGGCACCAGTCCGATCGAATTGACCGGCTTAGCATCGAGTTCACTTGCGGTTTCAACTCTCAGGTAGCCGCTGCAGAGCGCAGGGTTGGGAGGAACCAGCGCAAGGGGCTGAACAGGACTCGACCCCAGTCGGGTCTCGCGTTCGGCAACGATGACTACGGTGAGTCGGGTGAGCGGCTTTTCGGTTTTCTGCGGACGAAGAATCAGAGATCGAGTGCCGTTTGTCTCCTGTCGTACGCTCCAGTCGAGAAGGTTTTCCCCGCTCACTTTCTTAATCTCTCCTTCGCCACTCAGCGTCAGCGGAATCTCCCTGGGATCGCCCTGCAGAATATCGAATGTGGCGTTGATGGTATGCCGCTGCAGCTCACGCGTGATTTTGAGCGAGTGCTGAATCACCGTGGCAAAAAACGGCCTCTCTTTCTCGCCGGACATCCCCGTCAAATTTGCCTCCAGCACCAGACGCGCCCTGCCCTCCTCAATCCCGCCGTTCACCGAAAGATTCTTCAGCTCCACTTGGGTGGCGGCTGCAGCGAGGAGCGATGGGAGGAGCGCGACAGCGAGGATCCCTCTGCTGCGGATCGACCCTCCGTTAGCCCGCACGGTTGATTGGATTTTGGAGAATTTAGTCTGCATAAGTTGCCTCACTCGGAACAGCCGTTGGGATCAAAATTGATACAGGACGGAGCAACCCGGCGAAACGGGTCGGGAATGGGATCATTTGGCGCTCAGGCTCCCAGCTTGGCGGATCATCCATTCAAGTTTCTTGGGTCGTGGATCTGCCGGCCAGAGTTCGGGGACACCCCTCAGATAGCCGAGCAGTTTGTCGGGAGTGACCTCGGTGGCGAAGGGACTCGATACCAGCCATTCACTGAAGGAGGAGGCGCTCGCGGCGAGCCGCAGGGTAGCGCTGGATTGATCGAGAGATTTTGCAATTCCGTCATAGGACAGCGGCCACTCATGCTCTTGATACTCACTCGTGCCCGGCAGTTTGAAGCGCACCCGCACGAGGCCGAGGGGGCCTTCGCCCGCTGGGTTCACCCGCACCGTGTAGATCGCATTGCCCGCTTCTGCGGCACCGATTTCTGCGGCATCCACGGTATTGTTCCGGAACTGCTCCTGGGTGAGCTGGTGCTTCGCATATCCGATCTGTCGATACGTGCTCACTCGACGCGGATTCCATTCCACCTGCACCTTCACGTC
>JAYTTC010000306.1:0-1794 GCA_043745255.1 Verrucomicrobiales bacterium | reverse complement strand
TCCAAAATTCGGCTGCCGGATTTTGAAAGAACTCAATCAGACTCATCCGAACCAGAAAAACTAGCCTGTTCGCAATCCCCCCGTCCTCTCTTTCAGCTCTAACGCGGGCTCTCAGCCCTCATGGAATGTTGGGACGTTATCCTGGAGCGTCGCCCAGCTGAGATGGGGCGCGCCGTTGGCGCTGGAGTCCGACGGAACAAAGGCCATCTCGCGACTCCGCCGATCAAAACTAGAGTTGCTGAGGGCCAAAGGCCCGTTCCATCCCAGCCTTGGGCAACGCCCAAGGTGCAGGGACCCTCAACACGCCAGAGGGCTGAAGGCCCGATCCATCGGCGCGGGCTAAGGAGCCGCAAGAAATAAAGGTCGCAAGTTCGCCCTGGGATCCTGACCCATCTCACTCGTTTTCGATTACTTTCACCGCGCACGGAGCCAGAATAGCGTCCTTCATCCCATGGATGATCTTCTTGTCCGAAGGGCAGGCGGTAGCGAGAACCCCACCCAGATGGGCGCGTGCCGCATCTCCTTCTCCGGTTACAAAATAGTACGGACAGAGCCGCACTCGGGAGGCCAGGGTAATCTGTTTTTCGGTCGTGAAATCGAAATAGCTGAAGTCCACCACCCGCGGTTTATGGTAGCGCTGCAGGACAAACGGAGAGTGGGAAAACTCCTGAAGCGCTTTGTCGACTGCCACGCTCCAGTCGGCCTGCGACAGGTCACTCCCAAGATAGACACCGCGGGCACCCCAGGCTTCTTCCGAGTAGCCGGACACCTTGAGAATGAGATCACGCGCGCGTTGAGAGAGTGTTTTCAGATCATCCCAGCGAGTGAGGTCCAGTCCGGGAAACGCCGCATGGGGAGGGAGCGGAGTCGGATCAACGACCCAGGAATACGGAACCATCTTCAGCAACCGCTGCAAGAATCCTTCCCCGAGTTCCTGTCTCCAATACCCCCTCAGATTACGATTCCAGAGCAGCGCCAAGGTGAGTTTCTCCTCGAGCACCGGTTTCAAGGGGGGAGTTAGTCTGACCCGATGCTCGGCAGCGAGCGAAAGCATGGAGCTCGCCGAGGGTACATTCGCCAGATCGAAAAGCTCGAAGAAGCGATAGATTGCGTCTCCGTCTTTCCACTCATTGAAATGCACGTCCCGCACTTGAGCCTCCAACGGACGCATCTCGGCCGCGAGCCATTCCATCTCGGGTCGATACGCTGCTGACTCCTCAGAGACCACCAGGTGCACGCGGCTTGCATCGCCAAAAATCCCTCGAAAACCCTCCAGCATCCCATCACGCCCTCCGATGACCGGCGACGATGCCGCACTCCCTTGTCCGTCTTCCGCCAGCTGAGCATACACTCGATTCAACCAGGCGGTGAGACCTATGCCCCCTGGAACGCTGTCGAGCTCGGTGATGGCAAAGCCTTCCTCGGTTAGCAGGAGGTCCGGACGGATCACCCGCGGAAGCTCATTCTTGAAGGCGGGATGGCGCTGCCACTCGATCAACTGGGCGGGCTTGCCTTGGTCATACAGTGCTGCGACCCATTCCGGCTGCTTGCCGACCACGCTCTGGCGATACAGGAGATTGGTCGCTTTGTAGAATTGGAGAAGCAGCCTGCCAAGCGATTCGAGTTCGCGAACTTGAGCGGCAGTCAGAGGAAAGGGCTCGGGAGCGATGCGCCATTCCTGATCCTGAAACAGTCCGCCAGGCGGTAACTGTTCGCGGACGAACCGGGCCGCTCGCTCGGAATTTTGAGAGTTGGAAGTCACGGTGAACTTGAATTGCGATTCACTACTGCCGA
>JAYTTC010000305.1:0-6558 GCA_043745255.1 Verrucomicrobiales bacterium | reverse complement strand
ACGCTGTTTAAGGCCGATGGCACCCTTGCCACTCGACCGGTCCTGATTACCGCGCCGGACATCATCGGGGTTGCCACCCGATTTATTGTTTCGGGCACCGCAGGGCTGAAGAAATTCGCGCTGATCCGCATGGCCGCTATCACACACTCAGTAAATACAGACCTTCGCTATCTCTCGCTCCCGTTTGTCGAAACGACGCCGGGCACCTACCAGCTGACCGCCCGTTCCAGTCCCAACGTCATGATTCCTGGCTACTGGATGCTGTTCGGTCTGGATGCAGGAGGGGTCTATTCCGTCGCGAAGATCCTGCAGGTCGATCCTACCAGCGCGGTATTGGTCGTCGCACAAGGCAATCAATCGAGCTCAATAGGACAGGCGGTTGCGCTCCAGATGTCCGCTACCGGTCCCAGCGGTGCGGTGCTCAGTTGGTCCGCCACCGGTCTTCCCGCCGGTTTGGGAATCAACGCTCTCACCGGCAACATCACCGGCACTCCGACCACTGCCGGAAACTTCACCGTGACCGTGTCGGTCACCGATGGAAACACCACCGACTCCAAGACTCTGAGCTGGACGGTCCAACCCTCGTCGGTAAACCAGAACTTCGTCAACTTCAGCGCCACCTCGGCGCTCACTTTCAATGGCAAGGCGGCGGTGTATGGAAACGTCCTCAGGCTCACCACCAATCTCGCGAATCAAGTTGGTTCGGCATTTCTGAGCTCTCCCATTCCGGTGGGATCGGACACCTCGTTCACCACCCGGTTTGTCTTTCGGATCAGCGGAAGTGCGGACGGAGGGGACGGAATGGCCTTCATCCTTCAGGGCAATGCAGCCACTGCGATCGGCGCAGGGGGCGGCGGTCTTGGTTACGGAGGAATCGCCCAAAGTCTGGCCATTGAAATCGACAATTACCAAGGGGCCGGCGACCCGAATGCGAATCACATGGGGATCGTCGCTAACGGTGCCACCACCACGCATGTCGCCACCTGGAACGCTACCTGGGATCTGGAGGACGGAGCCAGCCACACCGCGTGGGTGGAATACGACGGGCCCGCGAACCAGCTTCGCGTCTATGCCGCCCAAGGAATTGTCACGCAACGCCCGGCATCGCCCGTCATGACCGCCTCTCTCGATCTTCCCGCATTCGTCGGAAGCCAGGCCTGGTTCGGATTCAGCGCCGGAACCGGCGGGGTGTTCAACAATCAGGACGTCGAAAGCTGGAGCTTGAACGTGAACGCGTTTGGCCTTCCAGCTCAGCCCGTCATCACTCCCCTCGGCGATCAACTGGACGTGCTAGGTAATGCGATCACCCGACAGCTTCAAGCCATGGACGCGAATGGAGATCTGCTGACCTGGGGCGCATCGGGTTTGCCCACCGGACTTTCAATCAGCCCCTCATCCGGTCTCGTGACCGGAACGCCCACCACCCTCGGAGTCTTCAATCCTGTGGTGACCGTGAACGATGGGAACACAGCCCCTGCGACCGCCACATTCAAATGGACCCTCAATCCAGTGCTCACCGTGCAGCCGCTGACGGGAACCACCCTCGCCGCCGGAAGCACACTATCCCTCACAGCACAGAGCGCCGGGGGGTTAAATCCGAAATATCGATGGAGTTTTGGAGACGGCACCTCCGACACATCCTTAAGCAGCAGTCCCTCGGTCACCCATCTCTTCGTCAACCCGGGTCGGTATCTTGTGGTGGTGACGGTGCGCGATGACACGGGCCGCGAGCTAACCAGCAGCTATCGGCAGGCCGTCGCCGCGCCCTTGATCGCGTCGAAGAGCAGCTCGTCGTCGAGCCTCCGGTATGAAACTCGATCAGGAGCCAATGCTCGGCTTTGGGTGGTGAATCCAGACAATGACAGCGTGACGGTGATCGATGCGGTCACTCGCGCCAAACTTGCCGAGATTCCCGTAGGTCAGGCACCGCGAACTCTCGCGATCGCCGGAGACGGACGCGTCTGGGTGGTCAATGCAGGATCCGCCACCCTCACTGTTTTGAAACCGGACTACACCGTATCCGCGACCCTCCCCCTGCCCCGAGGATCAAGGCCCTTCGGAATTGTCTTTGACCCTTTTGGCACCAACGCTTTCGTGGCTCTTGAGTTTGGTGGGAAGGTTCTCAAGTTAGACGCCGCTACCGGAAGCGTTCTCGGCTCAACCGCCGTGGGGCTGAACGTTCGGCATCTCGCAATGCACGGCAATGGCACAAGACTCCTGGCAACGCGTTTCGTGACTCCGCCCGTGCCTGGGGAAAATACCGCTTTTCCCCAAACCACCGTCAATGCGGTCAACTATGGGGGTGAGGTGGTCGTCCTGGATCCGTCGACCTTGTCGACCCTCTCCGTCGTGATTCTGGCGCACAGCGAGCAGACGGATACCTCGAACTCCGCGCACGGAATTCCGAACTATCTTGGCGCGGCCGCTATCTCCCCCGATGGGCAGTTCGCCTGGGTCCCGTCCAAACAAGACAACATCAAGCGGGGCGCACTCCGAAGCGGCGGATCTCTCACCCACGATATGAGCCTTCGCAGCATCGCTTCGCGCATCGCGATCGCTTCCTTATCCGAAGACCTGGCCGGTCGCGTCGACTACGACAACGCCAGCGTCGCGAGCGCCGCGGCTTTTGATCCCTCGGGTATTTTTCTCTTCACCGCATTGGAAGGAGACCGGCAGATCGTGGTGACTGATTCCTGGGCCAAGCGGGAGGTTCTCCGCTTTGATGTGGGACGCGCTCCTCAGGGATTGGCGCTCTCTCCCGATGGCAAAACTCTTTACGTCCAGAACTTCATGGATCGTTCGGTGACCTTTCATGACCTGACCTCCCTCGTGAACGGGCTGGAGGTGGCACCTCCCGCTCCGACGACGGTGGCCTGCGTTGCGACGGAGAAGCTCAGCGCCACCGTCCTGAACGGGAAACAGATTTTCTATGACACCCGCGACACCAGGGTGGCCTTCCAGCAGTACATCAGCTGTGCCTCCTGCCACAACGATGGAGGGCAAGATGGTCGAGTCTGGGACTTCACTCAATTCGGGGAAGGATTGCGCAATACCATCACGCTTCGCGGCCATGGAGGCATGGCGCAAGGCCCATTGCATTGGACCGGCAACTTCGATGAGGTTCAGGACTTCGAAGGACAGATCCGCAATTTCGCCGCTGGTACCGGGTTGATGAGTGATCCTCTCTTCCATGCAGGAACCCGAGCTCAACCGCTGGGGGATCCCAAGGCAGGGCTCAGCGCGGATCTCGACGCTCTGGCTGCCTACGTGAGCTCCCTGACCGCGCAAGGGCAGAGCCCCGAGAGGAATACCGACGGCACGCTGACTCCGGAAGCCCGCGCGGGACAGCTAGTCTTTGTGCAGAAAAACTGTGCGGCCTGCCATTCCGGCACTCACTACACGGACAGCGCTCTGGGAGTGTTTCATGATATCGGAACACTCAAGGCCTCGAGCGGTCAGCGTCTGGGCAGCCCCCTCACCGGACTGGATACTCCGACCTTGCGCGGACTCTGGAACACCGCTCCCTATCTGCACGACGGGTCGGCTGCCACCTTGGACGCAGCCATCACCGCGCACTCCGGCGTAACCTTGACGCCGACCGAACTGAACGACCTGGTCGCCTTCCTCCGCCAGCTCGATGAATCCGGTGCCGACGCCAGCATTACCGGACTCAAGGGTCAATATTTCAACGGTCTCAACTTTGAACAGCTGGCATTGGAACGGATTGATTCGAAAGTGGATTTCGATTGGGGAACTGGATCTCCGGGTGCCGGGGTGGGTGCCGATGGATTCACGGTGCGTTGGATCGGTCGAATCCAACCTCTCTACTCCGAGACCTACACTTTCTCGGCGATCACCGACGACGGCTTCCGGCTTTGGATCAACAACCAGTTTATCCTCGACAGCTGGATCGATCAGGGTTCCACCGAACGCACCGCTGTCCCGATCGCGCTTCAGGCCGGAGCTCGCTACGACATCAAGATTGAATATTACGAGAACGCCGGAGCAGCGATGGCTCGCCTATTCTGGTCGAGCTCCAGCCAGGCCAAAGAGATCGTGCCCACCTCCCCTCTCTCACCCCCTGCGCCGCTGACGCCCACCCTGACCTGGACGGCTCCGGCTGCGATCACCTATGGCGCGACGTTAACCGGATCCCAGTTAAACGCGGGAGCAAACGTTGTCGGCACCTTGAGCTACACTCCTCCGGTCGGGACACTCCTCAACGCGGGTCTGAGTCAGACCTTGTCCGTCACCTTCACACCCCTCGATCAAGTCACCTATAGCGCCGTGACCAAGACCGTCTCACTCGATGTCGTGAAAGCGCCTCTCAGCATCACCGCCCTCGACCGCACGAAGGCGTACGGCGCGCCAAATCCGGCGTTAGGATTGAGCTACAGCGGGTTTGTGAATGGGGAGACTGCCACCGTTCTCGATACTCCAGCCGCGGTCTCCAGCGCCGTGACCGTCGCGAGTCCGGTGGGCACCTATCCCATCACCGTCAGCGGAGCCACCGACGCGAACTACACCCTCAGCTTTGTAAATGGAACGTTTACCGTAACCGGAGGCTCTCTGCAGACCACCTCAACCAATCCCGCATTGATCAGCATCCCAGACCTCGGTATCGCCTCGGCCTATCCCTCGGTGATCTCGGTCTCGGGCTTGTCGGGCAGCGTAACCGCCATCCAGGTCAAATTGAATAGCGTGAACCACACCTACCCCGATGATCTCGACATCCTCCTGGTCGGCCCGGCTGGACAGAAAGTACTTCTCATGTCGGATGCGGGAGGCGGGACGGATCTGGTCAACGTCGATTTCAACTTTGACCCCACAGCCGCGCTCTCTCTATCCGACGCGGGAGCGCTCTCGAGCGGCACCTACAAGCCGACGAGCTTCGAGAGCGGCGACCCATTCCCGGCTCCCGCGCCTGCGGGTCCGTATAGTGAAACAGCGTCCGACTTCATCGAAACCAATCCGAACGGCGCCTGGTCGCTGTATGTAGTGGATGACGCGTCGCAGGATCTTGGAACCATCGCCGGAGGCTGGAGTTTGACGTTGACCACAGGCGGAAATCTGGCTCCCACAATCAGTGCGATTTTCGATCGAGTGGTAAGCAAGGGATCGTCTGCAGGTCCGATTCCGTTCACTGTGGGAGATACCGAAACTCCAACCGCTGCCTTAACCGTCGTGGCCTCGTCCTCAAGTTCCACCCTCGTCCCTGCCTCGGGAATCGTGCTGGGCGGCTCGGGGGCGAATCGCAGCCTCACTCTCACCCCGGATGCCTCTTTGACTGGAACCGCAACGATCACCGTGACCGTGACTGATGGAAACGGAGCATTTGCGATTCGCCTCTTTTTGCTGACGGTGGTGGATCCTTCGACGTCGACCACGTCCTGGGCAAACACGACCGTCATCACTCTGCCGGATCTTGGCATCGCATCTGTTTACCCCTCTTCCATCAACGTGTCCGGAATTTCCGGTTCCCTCTCCCGTGTTCAGGTAAAACTGAATCAGTTGATCCATACCTATCCCGACGACCTAGACTTCCTGCTTGTCGGGCCGGGCGGACAGAAGATCTTGCTGCTCTCGGATGCGGGAGGAGGGGCCGACGTGCTGAATATCGACCTCGTTGTAGACAGCGCAGCCACGACGGCCATGGCGGACAGCGGTCCGTTGGTTTCCGGAACCTACAAAGCGACCAACTTCGAGCAAGGCGACGCATTCACCCCGCCCGCTCCCTCCGCACCGTATAGCGAATCCCTTGCGGACTTCATTGGCACCAATCCGAATGGAACCTGGTCGCTCTTCGTCCTGGACGATGCGGCGATTGATGGCGGGAGTCTTGCAGGCGGCTGGGGGCTGGTTCTCACCACCGGGGGCAACCAATCGCCAACCGTCAGCCCACTCAGTGCGCTTAGCTTGGCGAAGAACAGCTCCAGCGCACCGATTATGTTTACAGTCGGTGACGCCGAAACACCCGCGGCGACTCTTGCCGTCACCGTCGACTCCACCAATCCTGGGCTGGTGACGGCGGCCGGAATGGTCCTCGGGGGCAGCGGAGCCAGCCGCACACTCACGATTACACCCTCAGCCAATCAAACGGGAAGCGCGACTCTCACGGTGAGTGTCTCGGATGGCAGCGGTGGCGTGGGCAAGGCTAGTTTCCTTCTCACGGTCACCGATCTCTCCGGAACGACCTTCACTACCTTCAACAGCAGCACGGCGATCGTCATCCCCGACCTCGGGACTGCCGCTCCCTATCCTTCGACTCTCGCTGTCTCGGCTCTCTCCGGTCCGATCACTTCGATTCAGGTGAAGCTAAACCAGGTGAACCACACCTATCCGGATGACCTCGACATCTTGTTGGTCGGCCCCGGCGGACAGAAGGTCATGCTGATGTCCGATGCCGGAGGAAGCGCGGATCTTGTCGGGGTGAATCTGGTCTTTGACCCCACCGCAGCGTCGTAACAGTTTAGCTCATTTCGGGCGTGATCTGCGGCGACATCCCTTTGGTTTGCGATGGCCAGAGGGATGAGGGGAGCCGAGTGCATTGCGATAGAA